>NZ_JBSFJV010000017.1:64934-115770 GCF_053598235.1 Kitasatospora sp. NPDC001159 | reverse complement strand
GAACAGCCCATCCTCGCCATGCACACCGGGATCATCCCGCACGAATGATCACGAGACGCAGGTGGGTTGCCTGTTACTGAGACACGCTCCTAGCCCCACACCGGGGAAGACGGAGGGGCCGAACGCGGAGGAACGCGGAGCAAGTTGTGCGGTAAGCGCTGCTTACCGCGAGCCCCGGCCAGCCGGAGCAAGTTGTGGGGTAAGGAGTCCTTACCCCGGCCCGCGCCCCCGAGGGCGGAGCAAGTCGTCGCGCTCGACGGTCCTACGGCCTCCGCGCTACTGCCCAGCTCGGCTGGTGGCCGCGCGAGGGCGCACAGCTACCAGGCGAGCCCTCCGCCGAGAGCCCCATGGGACTGCTCGTTGACTGAGTGAGTGGCTCACGGTCGAACCTCCGCTCGACGAAGCTACGGGCGGGTGACGATGTGCTGATGGTGCCATTGCCCAAGGTCCAGAGAGGCTGTCAGTTGTCGAACCAAACGACGAGTCGGACATTTTCTCCGCCATGGACATCCGCGAGGGCGCTCATGGTTTTCCACACTGGTGCCCACTCGCCGTCTTCCGGCACGGCGTCCCGGCGCACCATTCGCACGACGCGGAGCAGGATCCCGTCTTCGATCCACTCAGCCCCTTCTGACCTGCCTTGGCGGCCACGGAACGACTTGCCTGCCCGTACCCAACCCTGCTCAGGCGTGCGTTTGTACTCCTGTACGCGCTCGTCTACGGCCTCGGCGGGTTCGTCCCAGTCCACCGTGGCCAGTTCGGCCCAGCTGATCCAGGACGGGCTGTGCCCATCGGGGTCCCATTCCTGATACGCCTGTCGGGTCCGGGACGACACGTCGGCGGGAATGCCTCGATCTCCGGCCAGCGGGCGGAAGCCGGCATGGTTCCGGACGCCGAACAGGCAGCCGAAGGCGTCGTAGCTTCGACCGCCGTACAGCAGGTCCAGGTCTATCGCCGCATGCCAGCGCGCCTTGTCTTCGTCGAGCGTTCCGTAAGTGGCCCGGCACTCGACGAACCCATGTATGTCGGCTCCCATACGACCGGATTCTCCAGGCCGGACGGGCAGACTGCCAGGAGTTTTCACGGCGTCCGACCTGGGTGGACGCGTCGAGCCGTCGGCCGAGCCTGGCGTACGACGAACGTGGCCGTTGCTGTGCCCCGGGCGGAGCAAGCTGTCGCGTTGGATACCCCAAGGGTTACTCGGCGCGGTTCCCCCGACCAGAGGGCCGGGTGTTGGTGAGCTCGGAGAGCCGCCCCCGCAGGGGCTCCTCCAGGTCGAGGTTGTCGCCCCGGGTGGTGGTCTGCAGGAGCTCGGTGATGACCACAAGTTCGGCGAACCGTCCTGCGGGCGTGTCGAGGATGTGCCCGAGCCGCCGCCGGATTTCGGCAGCGGTGTCGGGGACCAGGAGGCTGTAGGAGTACAGCAGCGCGGCGTCGTAGCCGGCGGGTGCGATGCCCCAGCCTTCCCAGTCGAGGACCGTGAGGGTTGGGCCTGTGAGGTTGGCCCAGTGCAGGTCGCCGTGAGCGGTCGTCCAGGCGGGCGCCTTGGTGTCGATCGGGATGCCCAGGTACTGGGGCATGGCACGGTCCAGGTACTCCTGCCGGACCGCAGCTCGGCTGCTGGGGACGGCGGCGATGCCATCGAGGGCGGTGCTGAGTCCGTCCCACCAGGCGTCGTCCAGGTCGGGCGCTTTCCGGAGGATTGGCTCGTGGGTGGTGATGGTGGGGGCGGTGATCTTGTCGTACAGCTCCGCTAGGTAGCCGTGCTCGCCCTCGCTCCAGGTGCGCCACTCCCGCAGGCGCGGCCTCGGTACCGCAGGAGGCATGAGCCGTTCCGCCTCCTGCGGTCCCTCCCAGAGCTTCCCGCCGACCTTGTCGGCCGGGGCCGACACCAGGCGGAGCCATCCCTCGCCGGACGCCGTGGCAACCGGGCGGCTGAGGGTACGACCGCGCCAGCCCCACGCTTCGCGGGAGCCGATCGGCGTCGCGTCGAGCGCCGCTGCTGCTGTGGCGTGCATCCCGCGCATCCGCTTGGCGGTGTCCGGCTCAGGTTCCGAGTACATCAACGACCCTTCGGAGTACGTCCGGAGACAACGGCGGTTGGCCGACGGCTTCGGCGGCCCCCATCCAGTGTTCCGGGTTTCCCGTCGACAGGAGCACGCGCTTCACCCCCGGGGCGGAAGCGACGACGGCGAGGGCGGTCTCGGCAGGGGTCTTGCCAGGGGTGATCAGCGCGGACAGTTCCGGGGTCACCAGGCCAGGGATCTCACCGCCGTGGAGCGGGGCGGAGGCGAACACCTCCAGATCCGCATCCAGGGCATCGGCCAACGGGCCTTGCCCGTCGAGGGCCTGAGCGACGGGCGCGAGATGAACGAGGGAGACCGGGAGTTGGATGGCCCGTAGGTTGTGGTTCAGGCCGCCGGCCTTGGTCGCGAGTTCGAGCAGGGTGGGCACGTCGAAGAGTCCGCTGCTGAAGCCACACCAGGTTGCGACCCCGTAGGCGCCGATCGCGTGTTGGCTGCACGCCTCCTCCAGGGCGAGGAAGGCGGCGTACAGCCGGTCGGCGATCTTGCCTTCCTGGCAGCCGTGTTCGGGGTTGTGCAGGAACACCAGGTCGGGGACTCGGCCGAGCATGCGTTTGCTGCGGGCGACCTGCCAGGCGATGTAGTCGGGCGCGAGGCAGTGCCCGTGCTCGGCGTCCTCGGCGGACAGCGCGCCCGCACGCACGCCGAGGCGCCTGGCGCTCGGCGAGAGGAAGCCCACCTTCGTGGAGACCCGCAGGTCAGGGTAAGCAGCCAGGGCCAGGGCCAGCGATGTCTCCGCCTGGCCGTTCTCGTAGTTGGGCGCGGTGTCCACCCAGTCGGCACCACGGGAGACGGCCATCAAGGCGGCCTCGGCCACATCGAGACAGCGATAGGTGCCCAGGCCCAGCCGTGCGGTCATCGCTCGCCCCCGATGGCGGCGACCTGGCCGTCGACCAGCTCCGTCACGACACCGGCCGCCTGCGCGAGCGTGATGCCGGCGGCCTGTGCGAGATCGGCCAGTCGGTGACTCTCCCCATCGGCGAGGAGCGTGAGCATCGGCTGGGCCTGGGCCGCGAACGTCCACTCCTCGCCGCCTGTGGTCAGCCGCACCGTGCCCTCCGGCCCGGCGGCGAGCGCGGGCCGCGTGGTGACGAGACGTACCCGCAGATCCGCGTTCGGCGGAGCCGTCGTGATGTACGGCAGCGACGGGACCAACCTGGCCCGCTCGGTGGCATCGCGAGCGACGGAGAAGCGAGTGATCAGATCGGCACTCTCCAACTCGGCCGCGACGAGCTTGCCGATCGTTTCGAGGTAGACGCGCTGCTCCTCGGCAGTTCCGAAGCGCGGAATGTCTGCCCGGATGGCCTCGTGGGCGCGCAGGACCTCCGACAACCAGGTGATCAGGTCAGCGCCCGTCGTGCTCTGCAGCCCGCACGTGACGTGCAGCGAGTGCTGGCCCTCGGAAGCAGCGACGGCGTGCCACCAGCCCCGGGGCAGGTAGAGCATGTCACCAGCGTTGAGCACCAGGTCGGCAATGGGTTCGTCCGGCGGCGGCTCGGGCATCTCGACGTCGCGGTGCAGGGGGACGGTGCGGGTCGGTCCGTAGATGCGCCAGCGCTTCGCGCCGTCGAGCTGGACGACCACCACATCGTGGTCATCCCAGTGGACGCCGAAGCCCTCGGTGCTGGTCCACGAGGCGTATAGGTTGACCTGCACGCCGGTTCGCAGCCAGCGCTCCAGCTGGGAGGCCACGGAGCCGATGCCGGGATGGAGCTCGTCGACGGCGTCCAGGACGAGCGTGGCCCCTTCGGCGAGCCGCTTGTGCAGCTCGGAGGGCTGGAGCTGGTGCCAGACGGTGCTTCGCCGGGTGGTGATCGGCCGCGAGTAGGTGTGCGCGGACACCTGTTCCCCGTTGGCGGCGAGGCGGAAGCGAGGGGGTTCGAACCGGTGGTGGGTCAGGATGGTGTTGAGGTCATCCCAGCTCATCAGCCTGGCGAGCGACGCGGCTTCGCCGCGTGCGACCTTGAAGCTGCGGCCGAGCGTCCGGGCGAGAAAGTCATCCCCGCCCAGACGCTCAACCACCGAGAAGTGCTCGGCGGTCATCGTGATGCAGCCGTCAGTCGTTGGTGTCGGTGCGGCCGGTGGAGCCGCCGTCCGACGGCTGCTCGCCCCGCGAGCGGGCCGCGGCGACCTTGGCACGGGCGACAAGCAAGCCGTCGCCTTCCAGCTCGGTGCTGGTCGTCAGGTTCTCGGGCATGAAGTACTCCTTCGGTTTCATGGGGCGGGGCGACTGCCCAGCCCCGTCGTGGGTGCGGCGGTGGACCCGTTGCCAGGGCAAGGCGCTGGCAAGGAACCTCAGGTGCTTGTGCCGCGTGGCTGTTGACCATCGCGGGCACCTGTATCCCCCCAAGCCCGCGTCGGGGCGGGAGGAAGTCTTGTCAGACGGTGGTCGGCACGACGTCCCGTGCCTTCGGGGCAGCGGCCCTCACCAGCGCGGTGAGCCGCTCGTCGCCCGAGACGGCGGCGGTGGTGCCGACCTCGAACCAGATCCGCTTTCCGGCGGGGTCCGGCTCGGCGCCCCAGTCCGTCGCGAGCGCGGCCACCAGGAACAGCCCTCGCCCGTCGGTGGCGTCGAGATCGATCCCGCCGGCAGCCGGGAGTTCGTGGCCGACGTCCGTCACCTCGACGCGCAGCCGTTCACCGTCCCAGGAGACGCATACGACGCACGGGGCGTGGGTGTGGGACACGGCGTTGGTGATCAGCTCGCTGGACAGCAACTCGACATCGCGGAGTGCGTCCTCCGCCAGCGGCAGGCCCCAACCGCGCACGGTCCGTAGCACCCGCCGCCGGGCGTCCGGCACGGCCTTGACACTGGGCAGCACGCGAAAGCCGAACGGGGCGGGGGCAATGGCCTGCCGGGTGGCGACGGACATGAGCGCGGACCTTTCACCGGGACGAGGTCGGCAGCGGGCCGATTCGCGCCGGGATTCACCCGGCAGGTATCTACAGAACCGCCTCCAACGCCGGTGAACCAGAGCAGAATTGAGGCGGCAACGAGGCATCCGTGCTGCAAACCCGGGCATGACCTGGCCTGTTACGACTGCAGACGAACTGACGTACCTCTGGAGGACGCGGGATGGCATCCAGGAGGTCCCGGCTGATCCAGCGCAGGGAGGCGGTTGGCCACACCCAGGAATCCCTGGCTGAAGCCCTCGATGTGGACCGTACGACCGTGGGGCGATGGGAGAGCGGCAGGGGTGCCCCACAGCCCTGGATGCGGCCGAAGCTCGCCCACGTCCTGAAACTCTCGGTCGACCAGTTGGCCGACCTGCTGACAGCACCCCCGGCAGCCGCCGAAGCAGTTCCACCGCCCAGCAGCGGCGGCGAGGCTTCGCCTCCTGTGCCTGCCCAACGCACGGACCACGACAACGATCTCGTAGTGGCCGTGGCAGCCGACTCGGCAGAGTCCGCACTCTTCCTTCGCTTCGCGAGCGCGTCCAACGTGGATGACACGCTGCTCGAACAGATCGACGCGGACATCGCGAGGCTGGCAGGGGACTACGTGAGCAAGCCGGTATCCGAGCTCTTCAACGACATCGGAGCCCTCCGGCGAGGAGTGTTCGACTTACTCCGAGGCCGCCAACACCCCTACCAGACAAGCCATCTCTACCTGCAGGCCGGACGCCTCTGTGGCCTGGCCACCCATGTCGCCCTCGACCTCGGCCAGTACGCAGCTGCGGCTACGCACTCGCGAACGGCCTGGCGCTGCGCGGAGTCAGCTGGCCACAACGGTCTCCGGGCCTGGATCCGATCCGTCCAGTCCCTGATCGCCTACTGGCAGCAGGACCACCACCAGGCCGCCGAGCTGGCCAGAGCCGGACTGCCGTACGCGGACAGCGGGACGATTGCAGCTCGTCTGCTCAGCCTCGAAGCGCGGGCCACCGCCGCGCTCGGCGACACCGCGAGTGCGCTACGAGCCGTGGAAGCTGCCGAGGCGGCGCGGAGCACAGTAGCCGCCGTGGATCTTCCCGGCGTATTCACGTTTCCCGAGGCCAAGCAGTGGACCTACGCCGGCACCGCCCTCCTCGCCCTGGGCAGCCAGCGTCACGTGAACCGCGCCATCGAGGCGTCCTCCAGGGCCATCGCCCTGTACGAGTCCGCTCCGCAGCAGGAACAGTCCTCCGGTGACCTGCTGGCGGCCCGCCTTGACCTCGCCAACGCCCACCTCGCCCACGGTGACCTCGACGGCGTGCAGGAGAAGCTCTCGGTGGTGCTGGACGCTGCACCGGACCGGCGAACAGCGAGCATCTCCAGCCGCCTTCGGGCGCTGAGCACTCGTCTCGCCGAACCCGCCTACGCAGGCTCCCCGATCGTCCTGAGTCTCCGTGAGAATGTCAGAGAAGCCTGCTCTCGACCCGCACTCACGAACCCTCCGGAGCTGCCACAGTGACGAGCAACACCGCACAGCAGGACGCCGCTGTCGCCGACAAGTCCATCCTCGCGAACAGCGCCTACGCCGACGGACGCCACCTGGCCGCCCGCCAGTCGATCTATCGGTGGCAGCAGCCGCAGTACGACCTGCCCGGGATCGTCCTCGAAGAGCTGGCCGGCACGAGCGGGACCGTCCTCGACGTCGGCTGCGGCAACGGCAAGTTCGTCAACCGCCTGCACAGGGGCCGCCCGGACCTCCAGGTCGTCGGGATGGACATTTCGGCGGGCATCCTCGCCGGCGTCGAGAAGCCGGTCCTGGTGACCGACGCCCAGGCCCTGCCCTTCGCCGACGACTGCGCCGACGCCGTGTTGGCCTTGCACATGCTGTACCACGTCAGCGACATCGAGGCCACGATCAAGGAACTGGCCCGCGTCCTCCGGCCTGGCGGCGTGCTCATCGCCTCGACCAACAGCGACACCGACAAGCAGGAACTGGACCAGCTCTGGGCTCGGGCCGCAGGAGACGTCCTCGGGATTCCCGAGGGGCCAGCACGGGTCTCCCTCAGCTCCCGCTTCTCCCTGGAGAAGGCCCGCAGCTACCTCGGGACGGCTTTCAAGGACATCCGACTCCGGCCACTGCCCGGCACCATCGAGCTCACCGACCCCGCGCCAATCGTTGCCCACCTAGCCTCCTATGAGGCGTGGGCCGACCAGTGCGGCGTCCCATTCCACGAGACCGTCAGCCGGGCAGCAGAGATAGCTTCCGCCACGATCGCGACCGAAGGGGTGTTCAAAATTAAATGCCTCGGTGGATTCCTGGTGTGCCGGCTATAGATCACATGAGAGGTCGTTCTTGGCCAGCTTCCGAGCCCACGCCAATGTGACTCTATCCACGCCCCAGCGCCTTCCCTGGATTCCCGCATGGCGATCACAAAGTGGGATAGTGTCCGCTCAATTTGGAGAGCGGACACTGTCGCATCATGGACCCGTTATTCCAGCTCGGCAATATGGTGAGCCTGCGCGCTCAGGTGTGGATGCTGGGAAAGCAGGGACTTGGCGAGCGTAAGATCGTCACGCGCGTCATCTTGCCGCCCAAGGCGCCGGTAATTGATGACCCGGGTCTTGATAGCCATCAGGAGCGTTTCGCTGGGAACTTCCCGCGCAGATTCCTCATTAATGATCTTTGTGAACTCCATGACAGCCGCCACGGGCTCGCCAGCGCGACTGAGTGCAACGCCGAGTTGATGGCGCAACACGAGATCACTAGGGGAGTATTCTACTGCTCGACGAAGGGCATTTACCCGACCGTACTTGTCGCGCTGAGCGTCACATACCCTTGCTTTCACGCCGTACGCGAAGGCCCCGGTGAGCTTATTTGCTCGACTGCACGCGACCTCGGCAAAGCGCATTGCCTGGCCAAGTCGCTGCCTGGTCAATTCATAGCTGGCGCTCATGGCGAAGACGTAAGCGCTAGTTGGGGCGATCTGCCGAGCTTGTTTAAACAGGTCGTCTGCGGCATCAAGGTTTCCCGAGAATGTTTCGGATTCGCCGCGTCGGCAGAGAATTGCGCCGCGCTTCTCATTATCGGTCTGGATTCCGAAGCGCTCAAAAACGCTTACGAAGCGCTCGACTTCCCACGATCTAAGCTCCATTTGCTGGGTATATTGCTGCACCCTGCGGCGCGCGTCGGTTTCCAGAGTGCCGAACCGCGAGAGCTGGCGACCAGCGAAGGCCAGCGTGATGGGCAGACTCACGAATACAGCTTGACCGTCAGCCGGATGAAGCTGGCGACTGACAAGCGTGGCTTCCTCCAGCTCGCGGAGTGCCTTGTCCAGTCGATCGTGTGACATCTCTGCCGCAAGGCCAAGCAGCTGGCTCCCCGGAGGAGTGTCAAAGATATACATCACTGCCAATACGCGTTTCGCATCTTGCGAGAGAACATCCCAGATGTTACGGAAGCTAAACTCCAGTACTGGTGAATCGTCGCCGCTGACGTCCTTCAGGGCACTGTCCAGGTCGCCGCGCAGTTTATAGCGCCCGAGAGCCCATTGAATAGCAAGGGGGAGCCCTCCGCAAGACTTCCTGATCTGCTCGACTCGGCGATCTGTGAGCTGTAGGCCAATTTGGAGCTCCTGTGCCTTGACTGTCACAAATTCGCGAGTCTCGTCATTGTCCAACTCTGGCACGGTTACGGGATATTCCCATCCGCCAGTCTTGCGACGACTGGTGATGATTACCTTCGCCAGGGATGCGGGCGGTAGATCCTGAACGAAGGAAATGATTCTCCCGTCATCTACCGTTTCCAGGTTGTCGAGAACAATGAGAGTGGGCAATGCGGAGAGCCACTCGACGACTGTGCACTTCTTCGCCTCAAGAGATTCGGGAGACTCCTCGCCGAAGAGGTGAAGGATCTGATCGAGCAGCCCTTCAAGAGAATATAGAGTCCGGCTCGCGGATCGAGTGATCCCGCCTGCAGTAAGGATGGTTTCCTTGGCAGTCAGTTGCAGGATGGCGTCAAAGGAGCGCTCTTGGTAAAAATGGTACGCCGCCCACGTGGCAAGAGCCGATTTTCCAACTCCTCCCGGCCCGTGGACATTGATGATCCAGATGCGTGGATCCTTTGTTACCGCAGTAATGAGCTGCTCTCGGAGCCTGTTGCGCCCAACGAAGAACTGATAGTCCTTCTCGAGAAGTCGATAGGTCCCTGAATCTACGGCAAATGGACTCTTTGTCTCTTTATCGAGACTGTCCTGATCGGCTCGCTCCTCGAGGTCATCCAGCAACTCTTCAAGCTCCTCGCCACTGTCAAGTCGAACAGTGGAGTCGCCGCGCCGGAAATAAATCTCACCTCGTCGAAGCCCAAAGGATTCTTTGATGCAGAAATCATTCTTCACAAGGGTTGGCGTGCGCCGCTTACGCCGTTTTGCAGTGGCGCGAATGAAGATTATGGCGAACCAGCGAGGTTCGCCGGTGTAGCGCAGCTCGTGCTGCACAATGTCGACGGCGATTTCAACTCCCGTCGCCCGGCGCACCTTGTCGCGAAGAAGTTTTGCATCGTAGGGAATTTCGCCGGGAAGGCCCACGGGGACCCATGTCTTGTCTTGAACGCCGACCACAATGTATCCGCCGCCGGTATTCTTCATCGCTAGGGCATCCTTGGCGAACGATGCTGCGCCATGGTCGTTTTCGAGTCGGAGTTCCTGCTTGAAATCGAGCCACTCGCACTCGCCGCGACAGTCGATGAGATACTTCAGGGCTTCGATGCTCAGATCGCCCTCTCGTACCATTCGCTCGATGGTGGCGAGGTTCATTCGCAACCCGCTTTCTAGCCTGGCTCGCATTAGGAGATGCCAAAGGATCGGCGTGGGTTCCGGCATTCTAGTCGGCCCAAGGCTGCTGGGGGGCCAAATCGTTGATAGACAGTCAGCGGAGAAGAAGTGACGTCCCACCGGCCATGCGCGTGCGTGAGCGATGCGTGAGCGGACGTGGCGGCAGGAGCTATCCGTGGCTGGATCCTGAAACCTGCCGCGTGGCGCTGACCTGCAGGTTCAGCGCCACGCGGCATCAGGCATCACGCCCCGTCATGATCCGGGTTCGTCTTGTAAAGCGGGGGTCGTCGGTTCGAACCCGACAGGGGGCTCCGCTTCCGGCCCAGGTCAGAGGGCCGAAGAACGCAGAACGCCCCGGGCCGATCACGGCCCGGGGCGTTCTGGCATCTACGGGTGACATCAGAGAGGAAGCCGTAGCCCGGGTGGATCGCGTCCGCACCCGAATCCTTGGCGGCCGGCAGCACCTCGTCGATGCCCAGATAGCTGGTGGCCGGGGTGTCGCCACCGAGCGCGAACGCCTCGTCCGGGGCCCGGACGTGCAACGCGTCCCGGTCCGGATCCGCGTACACGGCCACGCTGGAGATCCCGGCATCCCGGCAAGCACGGGCCGCCCGGATAGTGATTTCGCCACGGTGGCGGTGAGCACCTTGCACACGACGCCTCCCTTTGCCGAGAGTACGAACTACTGCGGGGAGTGCGAATCCTTCCGGCCCGTCCTGCCCTGCTGGCGTGGCTCCCGGTCGGTCCTGCGGGTCGGCGCCGTCGCGGGGGCACGCACCACCACACAGGTGCGTGCCGCCACGGCGGCGTTCAGCACACGAGTGCGCTCACCAGGCGTACGCCTCGGGCGCCGGCTTGGCGCCGTTCGGGCCGGGCGGCGGGAACAGCTGGTCCAGCTTCGCCAGGGTGGCGGCGTCGAGCCTGATCGTCAGGGCGCGCAGCGAGCCGTCGAGCTGCTCGGCCGTTCGCGGCCCGATGACGGGGCCGGTCACGCCGTCCTGGGCGAGCAGCCAGGCCAGTCCGACGTGCGCGGGGTCCTCGCCGATCCCCGCGCACAGCTTCTCGTACGCCTCGACGGTGTCGCGGTGCTGGGCGAGTAGGCCGGCGGAGTGCCCGGTGGTGCCGCGGGCCGCGCCGCCCTCCTTCAGCTTGCGCAGGACTCCGCCGAGCACTCCGCCGTTCAGCGGCCCCCAGGGGATCAGGCCGAGGCCGTAGTGCCGGGCCGCGGGCAGCACCTCCAGCTCGGCCCAGCGGGTCATCAGGTTGTACCGCGACTGCTCGCTGACCAGGCCGAGGAAGTGCCGCGACCGGGCGGCCTCCTGGGCCTGGGCTATGTGCCAACCGGCGAAGTTGGAGGAGCCGAAGTAGAGCACCTTGCCCTGCTGGCGGAGGACGCTGAACGCCTCCCAGATCTCCTCCCACGGAGTGCTCCGGTCGACGTGGTGCATCTGGTACACGTCGATGTAGTCGGTCCCCAGGCGCTTGAGCGACGCCTCGCAGGCGCGCCGGATGTTCAGCGCCGACAGGCCGGACTCGTTGGGCCAGTCGCCCGTCGGGAGGTAGGCCTTGGTGGCCAGCACGGTCTTCTCGCGCCGCCCGTTGCCGCCGGCGAACCACCGGCCGATGATCGGCTCGGTCGGCTGCTCGCCCGGGCGCGTGCCGTACACGTTGGCCGTGTCGAAGAAGTTGATGCCGCGGTCGTGCGCCCGGTCCATGATCGTGTGGCTGTCCGCTTCGGAGGTCTGCGTCCCGAAGTTCATCGTGCCGAGTACGAGCCGGGACACGGACAGTCCGCTGCGGCCGAGGTTCGTGTATTCCACGTGTGCCAGTCCTTCAGATAGTGCTGAATCTCCAACCGCTCGCCGCGGCTGGACGGTTGGGGCTGTGGATGCCGGCGGGCCCGCCCGGCGGGGAGCGGGATCAGGCCGCTGCCGCCTGGTCCGGGTACCACTGCTGCATGCGCGCGGCGTCCGCGTCCCATCCCGGGCCCGCTGCCCGGCCCAGGTCGGCCCAGAGCGGTGCGTTGTCGAACCAGTGGTCGGTGGCCGGCATGTCCAACGCGTGCGCGGCGGCTCTTTGCCCCGCCGCCAGGACCCGGGCGTGTGCGCGGTCGATGTTCCGCCGCGCCGGGTTGGGCGACATGCAGTCGGCCACCGCGTGCAGCAGCGCGGATGCCGTGACCGCATCGGGATGCGCCGCGGGGTGGACGGACACTGACAGCCGTTCGCGCGGGACGAGGCCGACCGTCACGAGCATTGCGGTCATGGCTGGCGCTCCTGTCTGTTTTCGGGCAGGGCGGAGCTGCTGAGTGTGGCAACAGCCCCCATCCCGCGGTCAATAAAATACAGACAGGTCCGTCTGGTAAATCAAGTAAAAAATTGGGACCGGGTGTGTCGGGGAGCGGAAGGACGGCTCGGTGGGCCCGGCGCCCCGGTGCGGTGAGTGCATCATGCAACGGGGTCGACGAAAAGGCGGATTTGCCTGCTTATTGACCGCTGTGCGGCGGCGACCGGCCCGGTCGGGGAAGCAACGGTTTCCGCCTGGGCAGCCCGTGAGGGGGCGCACTGCGGAACCGCGCGTGTGTCCGGCTTCGCTTCGCGCGTCCCTGTGAGTCCTTCGTTTCCAAGTACAATGCAGACTTGTCTGTATCGTTCGTTGGCTAGTGGCAAGGATCCGGGTATGGCGAAGCAGGAACGCGGAACGCGATCGCGGCAGGCGATCCTGGAGGCCGCCGCCGAGGTGTTCGACCTTCACGGATACGACGCCGCGAGCACCAACGAGATCCTCGCCCGCAGCGGCCTGACCCGTGGCGCCCTGTACCACCACTTCCCCTCCAAGGAATCGATCGCCACGGCCCTGCTCGACGCGCACAGCGGGGCCCTCGTCGCCCCCGAGCGGTCCACCAGGGTCCAGTCGGTCATCGACCTGACCTTCGGGTTCGCCGTCCAGCTCCAGCGCGATCCGGTACTGCGGGCCAGCGTGCGCCTGGCAGTGGAGAAGACCTCGTTCCCGCTCCCGGCCCACACTCCGTACGAGCAGTCGGCCGCGGCCGTCCGGGACCTCCTCGGCGAGGCGCAGTCGCAGGGCGAGATCCTGCCCGGCCTGGACCTGGACGAGGCCACCACCGTCATCATCGGTGCGTTCACCGGCCTGCAGGTGATGTCGCAGGTCTACACGAACCGCGAGGACCTGCCGGAGCGCGTCAGCGCGATGTGGCGCTTCCTCCTGCCGGGCATGGTCGCCCCCGGCCTGATCGGCAACCTGCGTATCGTCCCGCCGCCCGCCGACCTCGTCGCCGCGGACCAGGCCCGGGCCGAGGCTGCCGCGGAGCAGGCCCGGGCCGACGCCGGCACCACCACGTCGTAGCACCCTCGGGTTCCGGGCCCGGTCGTCGGCCGGGGCGTTCTGTCACTTCATGATCACTAAGAGTTCCGCGAGGGGCGCGGCGCGGCTGAACGCAGCCGGCGGAGCGTCCAGCCGGGGCCGAGCGTCCGGGTGTGCACGGTGAAGAGCTCGGCGGCGCGCCGGTAGGAGAGGCGGGCGCGGCCGGTGTGCGGGCAGCGGTCGGCGTTCGGGGTGCCGGCCGGGGCGCGGCGGTCGGTGAGGAAGAGCGGACCCCCGGTGCGGCCGGCGATCAGCAGCGGGAGCAGCCGGGCGGTTCCGGCCTGCCACCGGACGGAGGGGTGGTCTGGCCGGGGGTGGCTGCGGCGGCGGGGCAGGTCGAGTTCGTGGGTGTTCAGCGCGAGGACGGTCTCGATGGCGGCGCCGGACTCGTGCAGCAGGTGCCACAGCGTCTGTTCGCGCAGCGGCGCGCGCAGGGCGAACAGGGCGCGCAGCTGCTCCTCGGCTAGCGGGGCGGCGACCTCGGCCGGTGCGGGCAGCGGGACGGGGCGCAGCTCGACGGTCGGGTCGCCGTCGATCCAGCCCTGGGCCCGCCACCAGGCCACCGCCGCGCGCAGGGTGGAGAGTTCGCGGTTGAGCGTGCGCGGGTCGGTGCCGGTGCCGCGCAGCACCACGGCGGCGCGCAGCCGCTCGGCGGCGTCCGGGTGGTCGAGCAGGGCGAGCGGGAGCACGGGCGGCCGGGCGCGCCGCCGTTCGGGGCCGGTGGGGGCGGACCGGTCGGCGAGCGCCCAGGCCCAGGTGTTCAGTGCGATCCGGTAGATCCGCCGGGAGCGCTCGGCGAGCCCGGAGGCGGCCAGGTAGCGCTCGACGGCGAGGCCGTACTCGACCGGGGGAAGCTCTGTCACGACCGCCTTCTTCCGCAGTAAATCACCGAATCGCCTGGGCGCCCAGGATATCCGGAAAGCGCAGTAAACAGCAGATGGTGGTATGTTTTCCGGCATATTTACTGCGGGATTAGGGTGCGCCATCAAAATTGATGCCGAAAGGCTCAAGTTTTTCTCCGCAAACCCTTGATCCGCGTTCCCGGCCGCTCGCAGACTGCTGCCCATGGCAGTGGACACAGAACGGATCCCGGCCCGCCCCCGGCGCCTGGGAGACCGTCTCGCCGTGCTGGGCGAGCGCGATTTCCGCCGGTTCTTCATCGGCTACACGACCTCCCTCCTCGGCTCCTCGATGGCGCCGGTCGCGGTGGCCTTCGCGGTCCTCGACGGCGGGGGCGGCGGCGGGGGCGGCGGCGGAACCGGCACCGACCTCGGCTGGGTGATGGCCGCCCGGATCCTCCCGGTGGTGCTGGTGCTACTGGCCGGCGGGGTGATCGCCGACCGGTTCGGCAGCCGTCGTCTGATGCTGGGCTCGGACGTCCTGCGCGGCGTCGTCCAGGCGCTGTTCGCCGGACTGCTGGCGGCCGGGCACGCGCCGGTCTGGGTGATGGTCGCCCTGGTGGCGGTGTGGGGGATCGGCGAGGGGCTGTTCCTGCCCGCCTTCGGGGCGATCGTGCCCGACCTGGTGCGCCGCCGGGGCTTAATGGCGGACGGCAACACCCTGCTGGGGCTGTCCCGTTCGGTGTCCGCGGTGGCCGGCCCCGCGCTGGCCGGCCTGGTCACCGCCGCCCGGGGCCCGGCGGCGGTGCTGCTGATCGACGCGGTGACGTACGGCGTCGGCGCCCTCGCGCTGGCGGGGCTGCGGTTGCCGGACCGCCCGGAGGCGGACGGCGGGAACTCGATGCTGCGGGAACTGCGGGCCGGCTGGTCGGAGTTCACCGCCCGTCCGTGGCTGTGGATCACCACCGCGCAGATGGGCCTGTTCAACCTGCTGGTCTGGGCGCCGTTCCTGGTGCTCGGCCCGCTCACCGCGCAGCGGGAGCTCGGCGGCGCCCGGGCCTGGGGCCTGGTGATGGGCGTGTACGGCGCCGGCGCGGTGCTGGGCGGTCTGCTGATGCTCGGCCGCCGCCCCGGACGCCCGCTCGCGGTGGCCACCGTGGCCGGACTGGGCTGGGCGCTGCCCTCCGCCGCGCTCGCGGCCGGGGCCCCGCTGATCTGGGTGGGCGCCGGAGCGCTGGTGGCCGGGGTGGGTTCGGCGGTCTGCGGAACGCTGTTCTCCACCACCGTGCAGCGCTGGGTCCCGGCCGAGCTGCTGGGCCGGCTGACCTCCTTCGGATCGCTCGGCTCCTTCGTCCTCGGTCCGCTCGGCCTGGCGGCGGCCGGCCCGCTGGCGGCCCGGCTCGGCACCGGCGGGGTGCTGCTGCTCGGGTCGGTCTGGCAAGTTGCGGCCGGGGTCGTAGTGTTGGGCGTACCGGCCGTACGGAATCGTCGCTGGGAGGAGGGCCCGGACAACTGACGCCCTCGGACGGCTCCGGGGCGCACCCCCGGCCACCCGGTGCGGCCCACCGCGCACCGTACCCGGCCGGCCCCGGAGCGCAGCCGGTCGCTCCGCCCACGCGGTGTGCCTCCGTGGCGGGCGGGGTGGCCGGGCCGGTCGTACCGTGGAGGGTGCGGGGGTGGACGTGAGGAGGTTGACCATGCCCGGTTCGCTCACCATCAGCCACCACGAGGCCGCCGTCGTCCTGGACCACACGGACGCGGCACGGCTGGCCACGGTACTGGCCGAGCTGGCGTACCTGCTGGAGATCCCGGGGCCGAACCGGATCAACGAGGCGCAGCTCACCGTGCTGTGCGAGGGCCGTACCCCGGACCGCGCCGAACTGTCGCGCTGGTCGCGGGGGCTGGCCACCGAGCTGAAGGGTCGGCTCTGATCGAGGAGGTCCCCGCCGGAGGCCCCGCCGCCCCGCCGTACGATGGCGCGCGGGGCGGGCGGGTCCGGTCCGGCTCCCGGGTGCCGGGCTGGCCGGCGGCCGGTCCGGCGGAGGGTGGGGGCCCGAGCGTGTCGCAGTCCTGGTCGTTGTCCTGGCTGACCGTGCCGACGCCGCTGCCCAGCGGTCCGATGCACATCGCGGTGACGCCGCTGGGCGTCGCGGCGGCCGGTTACGGCGGCCGGGAGGACGGGACGCCGCCGTGCACCGACCGGGCGAAGGCCGCCGCTGTCACCGAGCGGATCGGCGCCTACCTGGCCGGCCGCACCCGCGAGTTGGGCCTGCCGATCGACTGGAGCCTCAGCTCCGGGCCGCACCGTACGGTCCTGCAGACGCTCTGGCGCGAGGTGCCGTACGGCACGACCGTCACCTACGGCGAACTGGCGGCGCGCAGCGGGGTGTTCGAGGACGTCACCGAACCGGGCCTGGCCGCCCGGACGGTCGGGCAGATGATGGCCGCCAACCCCGTCGCCCTGCTGGTGCCCTGCCACCGGGTGGTGGCGGCGGACGGGATCGGCGGCTTCGGCGGCGGCCGGGTCGGGATCGAGGTGAAGCGCTGGCTGCTCACCCTGGAGGGGGTCCTGGAGCCGACGCTGGACTGGAACGGCCCGCTGTAGCGCGCCCGCGGCCGGCGCGTGCGGGTGGGTTCGTACAGCCCTCCCAGGGTCCGGGGTGACGAGGGGCGGGAACCCCGGCGGGCCGTTCGACGGCGTCGAACGGCAGGGTCGCCGCGTACGGGAGGTGTCGATTCGTGGCGCGGGCCGGGCGGTCGATGGAGGAGGACGGGGCGCAGCACGCCGATGAGTTCGAATAAATAGTCGAACAAATATCGATCTGGCGATCTAGCCGTACTATTTGTTCGGTTATTTCGAACCACTCGAATGAGTGATTGCGGTCTACCCCGAACGGGCCCACCATGAAGTTGCAACATGGATGTGCAAGGCGACACTTCATCGGGTTTGCGAAGGGTTCCCCATATGCCGACCGAAACCAATGCCGGAATTCCTGCGCCGGGTGCGCAGCCGGAGATCCGGCAGCAGCAGTCACTGAGCACGGCGGGCGCGCGGAACCTGGCCACGACCACCAAGTCCGCGCCGCAGATGCAGGGCATCAGCCCGCGCTGGCTGCTCAGGACGCTGCCCTGGGTTCAGGTGTCCGGCGGTACCTACCGGGTCAACCGCCGCCTGCGCCACAAGGTCGGTCGCGGTCGGGTGGGCTTCGCCAAGACCGGTTCCGAGGTGCGGATCATCCCGCAGACCCTGGTCGAGGTGCCGGTGCTGCGCGGTTACCAGGACGAGGCCGTGCTGGAGGAGCTGGCCGGGCGCTTCACCCAGCGGCAGTTCGCCGCGGGCGACGTGCTGGTCACCGCCGGTTCGCCGATCAGCGAGGTCTTCCTGATCGCGCACGGCAAGCTGGACCGGCTCGGCATCGGCAAGTACGGCGAGGAGGCGGTGGTCGGCACCCTCGCCGACGGCGACCACCTGGGCGACGAGGCGCTCCAGGAGGAGGACGGCACCTGGCCCTACACCGTCCGCGCCGCGACCTCCGGCACGGTCATGGTGCTCGCCTGGCCGTCCTTCCAGGAGCTGCACGACCGCTCCGAGTCGCTCCAGCTGCAGATCATGGAGTACCTGAACGGCTTCCAGCAGGCGCAGAACAAGCACGGTGAGGCCGCGATCGACCTCTCCGCCGGCCACCAGGGCGAGTACGACCTGCCCGGCGCCTTCGTGGACTACGAGCTCAGGCCGCGCGAGTACGAGCTCAGCGTCGCGCAGACCATCCTCAAGGTGCACAGCCGCGTCGCCGACCTCTACAACCAGCCGATGAACCAGACCGAGCACCAGCTCCGGCTGACCATCGAGGCCCTGCGCGAGCGCCAGGAGCACGAACTCATCAACAACCCCGAGTTCGGCCTGCTGGAGAGCGCCGAGTACGACCAGCGGATCCAGACCCACTCCGGCCCGCCCACCCCGGACGACATGGACGAGCTGCTCAGCCGCCGCCGCAGCACCAAGATGTTCCTGGCCCACCCCAAGGCCATCGCCGCCTTCGGCCGGGAGTGCAACAAGCGCGGCCTCAACCCGGGCACCGTCGAGGTCGAGGGCAAGCACGTCAACGCCTGGCGCGGGGTGCCGATCTTCCCGTGCAACAAGATCCCGGTCGTCGGCGGGCACACCAGCTCGATCATCGCGATGCGTGTCGGCGAGGACAACCAGGGTGTCATCGGTTTGCACCAGACCGGGCTTCCGGACGAATACCAGCCGAGCCTTTCGGTGCGGTTCATGGGAATCGACGAGAAGGCCATCATTTCCTACCTGGTGAGTGCCTATTACTCGGCTGCGATCCTGGTGCCGGACGCGATCGGCGTGCTGGAGAACGTGGACGTCGCCCAGCGCTGACGACCGGCACCCACCCGATAACCGAGCCCGATATCCGCACCATCCGCGCCGCCCGGCCGGGGAACCCACCCTCGCCGGGCGGCGCGCCGCGACGCGTACGGCCACCGGCCCGCCGCTTCGGTGCAACCCGGCCGCCCGACGCGGCAGGCCATCCCACGACAGGCGCCCTACGGGGGGAGAAACCCATGACGAGTTCCACGCTGGAGCGGGACCGCAAAGAGGGCCACGAGGCGGTGGACATCCTCGCCCGTGCCCGCGGGCTGGTCGACCCGGTCCTGCGGGCCGCCGTCGACTCACTGCCCGGCACGATGCGCAAGGTCGCCGGCTACCACTTCGGCTGGTGGGAGGCGGACGGCACGCCCGCCGAGGCCTCCTCCGGCAAGGCGATCCGTCCGGCCCTGGTCCTCGCCGCCACCCAGGCCCTCGGCGGCACCCCCGGAACCGCCGTCGCCGCGGCCGCCGCAGTGGAGCTGGTGCACAACTTCACCCTGCTCCACGACGATGTCATCGACCGGGACGACACCCGCCGCCACCGGCCCACCGCCTGGCGGGTGTTCGGCACCACGGAGGCCATCCTGGCCGGCGACGCCATGCACTCCCTCGCGCTGCGCCTGGTCGCCGAGGACGCCCACCCGGCCGCCCGCGGCTCGATCCGCCGGCTCGCCGACTGCGTGGTCGAGCTCTGCGAGGGCCAGCAGATCGACTGCGCCTTCGAGCAGCGCAACGACGTCTCGCTCGACGAGTGCCTGGCGATGGCCGAGGCCAAGACCGGTGCCCTGCTCGGCGCCGCCTGCGCGATGGGCGCGCTGTACGGCGGCGGATCCGAGGAGGCCGCCCAGGCGATGGACGGTTTCGGCCGGGAGATCGGCCTGGCCTTCCAGCTGATCGACGACCTGATCGGCATCTGGGGCGACCCGGCCGTCACCGGCAAGCCGGTCGGCGCGGACCTGGTCGCCCGGAAGAAGTCGCTGCCGGTGGTCAAGGCGCTGGGCTCCGGGACCCCCGAGGGCGACCGGCTCGCCGAGCTGTACACGCTCGAACGCCCGCTGACCCCTGAGGAGTTGGCGCAGTGTGCGGCCGCCGTCGAGGGCGCCGGCGGGCGCGGCTGGGCGCAGGGCGAGTCCTGCGAGCGGATGGCGGCGGCGATGGCCCAGCTGGCCGTGGCCGTACCGGAGCCGCCCGCGGCCGACGAACTGCTGGCGCTCGCCGAGCTGGTGACCCGCCGCACCCACTGATTCCTTCCGGAGTGGGAAGTCGGCTGGTCCGATTTCCCACTCCGGTACGTCATCCGAAGGCGGGCAACAGCCGCTGCTCCTTGGCCGGTTCGATGCCCTGCCGGAACGTCGAACCCGGCACCCACTTGCGCCCCTCGGCGTCCGTGTCGTCCGCCGGCCCGCGCCCGCGCAGCCACTCCCAGGTGTCCCGCACGGTCTCCGCGAACGGGCGGCAGCGCAGCCCGGCCGCCCGGGCGCGGTCGGTGTCGACCAGCCAGATGTACTTCCACTCCGGCAGATCCGGTGCCCAGAAGGGGAGTTCGAGCCAGGGCTCGACCTTGTCCGGCCCCTCGGCCAGCAACCGGTCGTCCTCGACCCAGGCCAGCTCGGTGTCCGCCGCGCCCGCGACCTCCCGGCAGGTCTCCAGCCACTCGCCGAAGGTGAGGCGCCCGGGCGGCGCCGTGGTGAGGAAGCGGCCCGCCGTGCCGGCCTCCAGCCGGTCGAGCCCGAAGGCGGCGAAGTCCCGGACGTCGATCACCTGCATGGTCCGCCCGGGATCGCCGGGGGCGAGCACCCGCCCGCCGCGCGCCATCCGCTCCAGCCACCAGGGCAGCCGGCCGCCGAACTCGTGCGGCCCGATCAGGAGCCCGCTGTTGAGGATCAGCGAGCGCTCGGCGCCGAAGCCCTCCAGCACCGCCCGCTCGGCGCCGGCCTTCAGCTCGCGGCCGAAGGGCTGGTCGGGTGGAGTGTCGGCGGGGCAGGGGAGGAGCGTGGAGTCCTCGTCGATCACCTGGGCGGCCCAGTCGGCGTAGGCGTGCACCGAGGAGACGAAGGTGTAGTGGTCGGCCCGCTCGCGCAGCAGCCGCGCGGTGAGCGCGGCCTGGGCGGGCTGTCGGCCGGAGGTGTCGACGACGGCGTCCCAGCTGCGGCCGTCGACCAGTCGGGTGACGTCCTCGGCGCTGTCGCGGTCACCCCGGACGGCCTCGACCCCGGGCAGGTCGGCGGCGCTGCGGCCACGGTTGAAGGTGGTGACCTGGTGGCCGCGGGCGAGGGCCTCGACGGCATAGGCCCGTCCGAGGAAGGACGAGCCCCCGAGCAGAAGGATCTTCATGCCGCACAGCCTCTCCCGGCCGCCCCGGCCGTACGCCCGGGTTCGCGCTGGGCAGAGGAACGTGCGGAGGGGCGGGCGGAGCCGTGGACCGAGGCGCGGGAGAAGCCGGGCCCCGGTGGGGTGCGGAGCAACCGACGTGCCGCCCCACTCCGCCCCGCTTAGCATCCCATGTGTACCGATCTGTCCTGATTCGGCACTGGATTCGGCACTGGGAGAGCGCAGCATGGTCAACCCGGCACTCGTGGACCCGGCCACCATCCGCGCCACCGCCGCCGAGGCCTGGATCCGCGGCTACCCGATCCTGCAGAACTACCGCACCCTCTACGCCCAGGCCCTGGACGAGGCGGACCCGAGGTACGTCGGCGGCTTCGGCGTCTTCCGCCACTACCCGCAGCCCTTCACCCCCGCCAACACCGATGTCGTCACCCCCGACAACGACACCCTGCGCTCCTGGGCCTGGCTCGACCTGCGCGCCGAGCCCTGGGTGGTCTCCGTCCCGGCCGAGGAGCGCTACTACGTCCTCCCGGTGCACGAACTCGACACCGTCTACGCCGGGTTCGTCGGCGCCCGGACCACCGGCCGGGAGGCCGGCGACTACCTGGTGGCCGGCCCCGACTGGCAGGGCGAGACCCCGCCCGGCATCAAGGGCGTCATCCGCACCGCCACCCGGCTGGTCGGCATCGTCGGCCGCACCTACCTCGCCGGCCCCGCCCCCGCCGAGATCGCCGAACTCAAAGCCGTCCAGCAGCAGTACCGGCTGCGCCCGCTGCACCGCTACGCCGGCACCCCCGCGCCCGCCCCCGCCCCGGAGCTGGTCTGGCCGGTCTGGCGCGACGAGGTGATGGACACCGTCGAGTTCCTCTGCTTCCTCGACTTCCTGCTCGGCTTCTTCCCGCTGACCGACGAACTCCCGTCCGCCGAGGCCGAGCTGCGCGGCCGCCTCGCCGACCTCGGCATCGACGGCCGCGGCGAGTTCGAGCCCGCCGCCCTCCCGCTGGACGTCCGCGCCGAGATCGAGCGCGGCATCGCCGACGGCCGGGCCCGGCTGGAGCGCGCCGCCGGTGGACTCCGCGACGCCACCGCCCTGTTCGGCACCCGCGAACGGGTCGGCGCCGACTTCCCGCACCAGGCGCTCGGGGCGAAACTCGGCCTGTACGGGCTGCCCGTCGAGGAGGCCTGGTACGGCGGCTGGACCGCGGACAGCGCCGGCCACCAGCCGCCCAACGCCAGCGACCGCGACCACGTCATCCGCTTCGGCCCGCACGACCTGCCGCCGGCCCGCTTCTTCTGGTCCGCCACCATGTACGCCCTGCCCGGGCGCCGACTGGTCGAGAACACCCTGGAACGCTACTCCATCGGCGACCGCACCCCGGACCTGGTCCGCGACCCGGACGGCGGACTCACCCTCTACGTCCAGCACAAGCGGCCCGCCGACGCCCAGCACTCCGCCAACTGGCTGCCCGCCCCCGACGGCCCGTTCACCGTGGTCATCCGGCTCTACGGGCCGGACCCGTCCGTCCTGGACGGCCGCTGGCAGCTCCCGCCGCTCGACCCGCGCTGACCGCCCCACCCGCCGCCCCACCCGACGGACCGACCCCGACCGACCGACCCCGACCGACCGTACGAAGGACCCCCGATGAACCAGCTCGAGCTGGAGGCCCTGGCCGCCGACGCCTACGTCTACGGCTACCCGCTCGTCGCCGGCCTCACCATGGTCGAGCGCTTCACCATGGGCGGCCTGGGCACCCTCCCGGCGGCGCCGTTCAACCACTTCAGCCACGCCACCCGGCTGGCCGGGCCGGGCGACCACTTCGTCTCGGTCAACAACGACACGACCTACTCGATCGCCCACCTCGACCTCTCCGAGGGCCCGCAGGTGCTGCACGTCCCGGACACCGCCGGCGCCTACTACGTGCTGCAGTTCATCGGCGCCTGGACCGACAACGTCGCCTACCTCGGCAGCCGCGCCACCGGCACCGACGCGCAGACCTGGCTGATCGTCCCGCCCGACTGGCACGGCACCCCGCCGGACCCCAACCGGGTGATCGAACTACCGACCGCCGTCGGCACCGTCGTCGGCCGCTTCGCCTGCGCCGGCCCCGGCGACCTGCCCCGGGTCAAGGCCCTCCAGGCCGAACTCGTCCTGGAGCCGCTGGAGCCCGGCGGCCTGGTCGCCGGACTGCCCGAGCCCGACCAGGACGTCCCCGAACGGCTGGCCTTCTTCGAGCGCCTGCGGGTGTGGATGCAGGCCTTCCCACCCGCCACTCCCGACATCGAGTACCAGCGCCGCTTCGCCCCGCTCGGCCTGCTGGACGACGGCGCCTCGCCGTACCGCGCGGCCGCCCCGGAGTGGACCCTCGCCCTCGCCAAGGGCCTGGCCGCCGGCCGCGAACGGGTCGAGGACGCCATCCGCCCACCCGAGGACCACCCGCCCGGCGAATGGCGCTCCACACTCCACCTCTTCGACTACAACCTCGACCACCTGGGCCCCGGCACCCTCGACGACCCCGAATGGCGCATCCCCGACCGCCGCGCCGCCTACCTCAGCCGCGCCGCCGCCGCCCGCGCCGGTCTCTGGGGCAACCACGCCTACGAGGCCTCCTTCGCGATGACCTACGACGACTCCGACGGCCGCCCGCTCACCGGCGCCAACAGCTACACCCTCCACTTCGACCAACCCCCGCCCGTCGAGGCGTTCTGGTCCGTCACGATGTACTCCGTCCCCGACTACGACCTGGTCGAGAACCCCATCGACCGCTACTCCATCGGCGACCGCACCCCCGGCCTGGCCTACGGCGAGGACGGCTCCCTCACCCTCACCCTCCAACACGAACCACCCGAGGACCCGGTGGCCGCCGCCAACTGGCTCCCCACCCCCCTCGGCGAGTTCCGCCCGATCATCCGCCTCTACCAACCGAAGCCAACGGTCCTCGACGGCACCTACCAGGTCCCCCCGATCCACCGCACCTGACGGGGGCGCCCGCCCCGCCCCTGCCCGCGAGCCGCTCGGCTGCCTGCCCACTCCACCCTTCCGGCAGCCGAGGGCAGTCGGATCCCTAGTGCCCCGACGGCGACGCCGTCGCCGTCCCGGTCGGGTGCGGGGACGCGGTGCCCGTCGGGGTCGCCGAGGGCGTGGGCGTGCCGCTCGGCGTTCCGGAGTGCGAGGGCTCCGGCGTCGGCGAGCCGGAGCCGGAGCCGGACGGCGACGGCGCCCCCGTCCGGCTCGGCGACGGCGACGAGGACGGCGACCCGGTAGAGGTGGCCGTCGCCCCCGTCGTGGGCGGAGCGCTGCCGCCCGGCGTCGCCGAAGGCTCCGCCGACGAGGACGCCGACCCGCCCCGGTTCTGCGGTCCGCCCTCCAGGGCGACCACCGCCTGCGAGGGCGGCAGCGCGATGCGGGCGGTCCAGTGGGTGGTGGGCGCGAGGTTCTCGTCCACGGTGACGATCACGGTGATCCGCTGTCCCGGCGCCAGTGTCCCCGCGTCGCGGCTGAGCCGGAGCCAGCCGACGTCCGTCGCGGCGCGCCAACGGATCTCCGTGGTGCCGGAGTTGGTGAGGGTGAGCACCGTCCGGCTGCCGTACTCGGCGGCCTCGACGGTGAGCAGTCCGGCTGGGGACGGGTCGGCCGGGCCCGGGACGGAGACCCGTTCGACCGCGGGGGCCGGCGCGGCGACCAGGGTCGGGCTGTTGAGCGGGGTCGCGCCCGGGCCCGGGACCGGGACCAGCGGGCCCTGGAAGGTGAGCCGCGGAAAACCCGGCAGCAACGTTTCTGCACCGCCCGAACCTGAACCGGCCGGACCTCCGGGACCCACCCCGGCGCCCGCCAGTTCCAACCCCGGCATCCCGGCCGCGTCCGCCGGAGCACCCGACCACGGCTGCGGCGGCCGCTGCCCGGCCTCCTGCCCGGACTCGTCCACCCGCACCGCCGAGACCGAGGCCGCCGACCCCGACCCGCCGCCGCCCCGGTGTCCGGCCCAGAGCGCGACCACCGGTGCCGCCAGCACCGCCGCGAGCACCCCGGTGGTCACCACCCGCCGCCGGACCGCCAGGCCACGGCCCGCGTCCGGCGCCCGGTGCCGGGGGAAGCCGCCGTGGTCGAACCGCAGCCCCGGCTCGGCGGCCACCGAGCCCCACCGCCCGGCCGCGACAGCTCCCGCCGACGGCAGGTACGCCACCCCGTCCAGCGGGGAGACCGGAGCAGGCGCGGTCAGCAACGGCAGCCCCGACAGTCCCGCCGCACCCTCCGCCGCCTCCCCGGCGGCCACCCGCTCCGCCGTCCCCCGGCAGGTCGGGCAGTCCACCACGTGCTGCACCAGTTCCCGCCGCAGCGCCGGCCCGAGCACCCAGTCCCGCCAGGACTCCGCCCCGGCCCCGCCGAGCCGGTCCAGTTCCGGGCAGCTGCCCACCCCGAGCACCAGCAGCGCCGCCCTGGTCCTGGCCACCTCGGCCTCGGCGGCGGCGAGCAGTTCCCGGGTCCGCTCGAAGGGCAGGCCCAGCACCGCCGCCACCTCCAGCGGGGTCAGCCGGTGCCGCACGGACAGTTCCAGCGCCTCGCGCTGCTCGGGGTCGGTACCGGCCGCCTCCGGCCAGGCGAGCGAGGCCAGCTCGCGCCGCCGCCGGGCGGCCTCGGCCTCGTCGGGCTCCGCCCGGGGCTCCCGGACGGCCCCGTCGGCCAGCCGTCGCAGGCAGCAGTACCGGGCCAGCGAGAACAGCCAGGCCCGCACCAGCCCGGGCTCGGCCAGTCGGGCGCCGTGCCGCCGCGCCAGCTCGCCGACCTCGCGCAGGGCGTCGGCGGCCGCGTCGTGCTCGCACAGCACCGAGAGGCAGTAGGTGAACAGGCCGTCCACCTGCCGGTCGTACGCCGCCGGCACGGCGGCGGCCGGCGACCCGGGCCCGGCCCCAACAGTTCGCGTTGTCACCCGTCCGACGGTAGGGACACCGGGCCGCCCGGCCCCGCCATTCGCCGTGCATGTACTTCTTTCGGGTAACGGCATCGCCCATCTGTGTGGGTCCCGCAGCGGGGACCGGAGCTGTCGTACCCAGGCGCTACGGTGGGCCGCATGCCTCCGCGTTCCAGGACCACCGCCAAGCCGCGCCCGGCCTACCGCTGCACCGAGTGCGGCAACCAGCTGCCCAAGTGGGTCGGCCGCTGCCCGGAGTGCAACGCCTGGGGCACGGTCGAGGAGTACGGCGCGGTGCCGATCCGCACCACCGCCGCCGGGCCCGTCAGTGCGCCCGCCCGCCCGATCGCCCAGGTGGACGGCCAGGTCGCGACGGCCCGCTCGACGGGCGTTCCGGAGCTGGACCGGGTGCTCGGCGGCGGCCTGGTGCCCGGAGCGGTGGTCCTGCTGGCCGGCGAGCCCGGCGTCGGCAAGTCGACCCTGCTGCTGGACGTCGCCGCCAAGGCGGCCACCGCCCAGCACCGCACGCTCTACGTCACCGGCGAGGAGTCGGCCGGCCAGGTGCGGCTGCGCGCCGACCGGATCAACGCGCTCTCCGAGCACCTCTACCTCGCCGCCGAGTCCGACCTCGGCGCGGTGCTCGGGCACATCGAGGCGGTCAACCCGGGCCTGCTGATCCTGGACTCGGTGCAGACCATCGCCTCCGCCGAGCTGGACGGCGCCCCCGGCGGCCCGGCCCAGGTCCGCGAGGTGGCGAACGCGCTGATCCGGGCGTCCAAGGAGCGCGGCATGGCCACCCTGCTGGTCGGCCACGTCACCAAGGACGGCCAGATCGCCGGTCCGCGCCTGCTGGAGCACCTGGTGGACGTGGTGCTGAGCTTCGAGGGCGACCGGCACGCCCGGCTGCGGCTGATCCGGGGGATCAAGAACCGCTACGGCGCCACCGACGAGGTGGGCTGCTTCGAGCTGCACGACGAGGGCATCGTCGGCCTGGCCGACCCCTCCGGCCTCTTCCTGACCAGGCGTGACAAGCCCGTCCCGGGCACCTGCCTCACCGTCACCCTGGAGGGCAAGCGTCCGCTGGTGGCCGAGGTGCAGGCGCTGATGGTGGATTCGCAGATCCCCTCCCCGCGCCGGACCACCTCGGGCCTGGAGTCACCCCGGATCGCGATGATCCTGGCGGTGGTGGAGCGGCACGGCGGGGTGAAGCTCGGCAAGCAGGACATCTACACCGCGACGGTCGGCGGGGTGAAGCTGACCGAGCCGTCGGCCGACCTCGCGGTCGCGCTCGCGGTGGCCAGCTCCTCCACCGACACCCCGCTGCCCAGCAACCTGGTGGCGATCGGCGAGGTCGGCCTGGCGGGCGAGGTGCGGCGGGTGACGGGTGTGCAGCGCCGGCTCGCCGAGGCGCACCGGCTGGGCTTCACCCACGCCCTGGTCCCGCCGGACCCGGGCAAGGTGCCGCCGGGTATGAAGGTGGTCGAGGTGGCCGACATCGGCGAGGCGCTGCGGGCCGTCCCGGGCCGCCGCCGGGCCTCGGCGAAGCCGCGCGGCGAGGGGCGTGGTGAAGCCCCGTCGGCCCCGCCGGCCCCCCGTGCGGCGCGGGTCCCGGCCTTCCCGGAGGAGCTGATGGACGGCTGGGAGCCGCTCGACTCCGACGAACTGCGCTGACCCAAGCCCTGCCGAAGCCGCACGCAGTTAGACTTTCTCCAGTCTCATTGGCTAGAAGGCAGTACCGAAGCGGTACTGAGCGACAGAGCAACAGACCGCGGACCGGCGCACGGCGCGAGGCGCGCGGCACGGGGTCGACCGGAGGAGTCACGTGGCAGCCAGCGACCGGGGGGCGGACAAGGCCTCCCGTGAGGAGGCCCTGCTGCGGGCCTCCCTCACCGCCATCGCGCCCGGTACCGCGCTTCGTGACGGCCTGGAACGGGTCCTGCGGGCCAACACCGGTGGCCTGATCGTGCTGGGTTTCGACAAGACCGTCGAGTCCCTTTGCACCGGCGGCTTCGTCCTGGACGTCGAGTTCAGCGCGACCCGCCTGCGCGAGCTGTGCAAGCTCGACGGCGCGGTGGTGCTCGACAAGGACATCACCAAGATCGTCCGGGCCGGCGTCCACCTGATGCCGGACTCGACCATCCCCACCGACGAGACCGGCACCCGCCACCGCACCGCGGAGCGGGTCAACCGGCAGACCGGCTACCCCGTGGTCGCGGTCTCGCACTCGATGCGGCTGATCGCCATGTACGTCAACGGCACCCGTCGGGTGCTGGAGGACTCCACCACCGTCCTGTCCCGCGCCAACCAGGCGCTGGCCACCCTGGAGCGCTACAAGCTCCGCCTGGACGAGGTGGCCGGTACGCTCTCCGCGCTGGAGATCGAGGACCTGGTGACGGTCCGGGACGTCACGGCCGTGGCCCAGCGCCTGGAGATGGTCCGGCTGATCGCCACCGAGATCGCCGGCTACGTGCTGGAGCTCGGCATCGACGGCCGCCTGCTCTCGCTCCAGCTGGACGAGCTGATCGCGGGCGTGGAGCCGGAGCGCGAACTGGTCGCCCGGGACTACTTCCCGGAGCGGGCCGCCAAGAAGGGCCGGACGGTCACCGAAGTGCTGGCCGACCTGGAGGCGCTCACCCATGCCGAGCTGCTGGACCTGCAGACGGTCGCCAAGGCGCTCGGCTACTCCGGCTCGCCGGAGTCCCTGGACGCCGCGGTCTCCCCGCGCGGCTACCGCCTGCTGGCGAAGATCCCGCGCCTGCCCAATACGGTGATAGAGCGGCTGGTCGAGCACTTCGGCGGCCTGCAGAAGCTGCTCGCCGCCAGCATCGACGATCTGCAGACGGTCGAGGGCGTCGGCGAGACCCGGGCCCGCTCGGTCCGCGAGGGCCTGTCCCGCCTTGCCGAATCGTCCATCCTGGAGCGCTACGTCTGACCGACGCGCAATCGACGGACGGCCCCCGGAGGAACGCTTCCCCGGGGGCCGTTCCGCGTTTCCGGACCCGGGAACGCCGGAGCCCCCGACCGCGCGGCCGGGGGCTCCGAATGAAGTTGACCGTTCCTCAGCCGTCCAGCCGGATCGAGGTCCGGGCCGACACCTTGTCTGCGGAGAGCCCGGTGAGTTCCGCGAGCACCACGTAGGTCCCGCTCGCCGGCGCCGTCTGGTCGGCGGTCGCGCACTGCGGCTTGCTGCGGCTGCGGTCCCAGGTGAAGGTCTCGGTCTGGCTGCCGTTCGCCGGGATCTGCACCCAGATGTCGCCCTTGTCGGGCGGGCAGTCGCCGGAGGACCAGACCCGGTCGTTGTTGTTGCCGCTGACCGTGATCACGGAGGTGGTGCGGCCCAGGTCCACCCGGCAGTTGGTGCCGGAGGAGTTCTTGACCGTCAGGGCCAGCTTCGGCTTGTCCTTCGGCTGGTACGGGTTCTGGCTGGGGTTCAGCTCCAGGGCCACCTGCGAGGAGGCGCAGACCGGGAGTGCCATCACCTCGGGGGTGTTCACCGCCGGAGCGCCGCCGCCCGAGCCGCCGGACCCGCCGGGCGCCCCACCGCCGTTGCCGCCGCCGGTCCCGCCGGAACCACCCGAGCCGCCGGACCCGCCCGCCGGCGCGGGGTTGGCGCCGGCGCCGGTGCCGCCGCTGAGACCGACCTCGCTGCCGCCGCCGCTCACCGGGCCGCCGGTGCCCCCGGCGCTGCCGCCGCCGGGGCGCGCCGCGGGGCCGCTCGGGGAGGCGCCGGGCGTGATCGCCTGAGCGGGGGTCTGGGACTGGGACTGGGGCGGTACGGCCTGCGCGGCCTTGCTCTGTGAGCCGTCGCCGCCGCCCCCGCCCTGATCGGTCATCAGCCAGGCGATCAGGGCGATGACCGCCGCGACGGCGGCGAGCACGATGACGCGCCGACGCCAGTAGATCGAGGCCGGCAGCGGTCCCACGGGTTGACGCAGAGAGGGCACGATCAAACTCTACGAGACTGCGTGTGGCGATTGACTCACCAACACCGCACAGTCGCCCCTTCTTTCACATGATCCGTCATTTGATCCGTTCGAGGGAGCGGTCGAACCGGGATTTCCAAGCGGTTTCCGGACATCTGGAATCAGTGCCTCCACTTCGGCGGCGTCCCCAGCCATGGGAGGATCGAAGGGCCATGACTGCCATCACCGCCACCGAAACGACCGCCGGAACCGCCACCGCGCCCCGACTGCCGATGCCCCTGCCGCTGCTGCACTCGACCGTCCTCGACTGGTACGAGGCCAGCAAGCGCGACCTGCCCTGGCGGACCCCCGACGCGACGCCCTGGGCGGTCATGGTGAGCGAGTTCATGCTCCAGCAGACCCCGGTGAAGCGGGTGCTGCCCGCCTGGCAGGCCTGGATGACCCGCTGGCCCACCCCGGCCGACCTCGCCGCCGAGGCGTCCGGCGAGGCGGTCCGGATGTGGGGTCGGCTGGGCTACCCGCGCCGCGCGCTGAGGCTGCACGCGGCCGCCGTGGCGATCACCGAGGAGCACGGCGGCGAGGTCCCGGACGACCACGCCACGCTGCTCTCGCTGCCCGGGGTGGGGGAGTACACCGCCGCGGCGGTCGCCTCCTTCGCCTTCCGCCAGCGGCACGTGGTGCTGGACACCAACGTCCGCCGGGTCTTCGCCCGCGCGGTGACCGGCGTCGAGTACCCGGCCCAGGCCACCACCGCCGCCGAGCGCCGTACCGCGACCGCGCTGCTGCCCGACGACGCCGAGACCGCCGCCACCTGGGCGGTCGGCGTGATGGAGCTGGGCGCACTGGTCTGCACCGCCCGCGGCCCGGAGTGCGGGGACTGCCCGCTGTTCACCGGCTGCGCCTGGCAGCGGGCCGGCCGCCCGGCGTACGAGGGGCCGGCCCGGCGCGGTCAGTCCTACGAGGGGACGGACCGCCAGGTGCGCGGCAAGCTGCTCGCGGTGCTGCGCGAGGCGCACGGCTCGGTCCCGCAGGCCCGCCTGGACGCCGTCTGGCCGGACGCCGTGCAGCGGGCCCGCGCCCTGGACGGCCTGGTCGCCGACGGCCTGGTCGAGCCGGTCGAGCAGGGCGTCTACCGACTGCCCCGGTAGGCGCACCCCGCAACGGACGAAGACGGCGCCCCCGGAAGGAGAACCTCCCGGGGGCGCCGTGCGAAGCGGGACCGTACGGAGCGGACGCTGCGAGGACCGTCAGACGGCCGCCGCCTCCAGCGAGGACTCGGCGGGCTTCTCGCCCTTGCCGGCGCCGCGCAGCGGCACCTCGCGCAGGAACAGCGAGGCGGCGATGGCGATCACGGCCACCCCGGCGCCCCACAGGAAGACGGTGTGCATGCCGTTGGACACCGCGTGGTGGTAGGCGTCCTGGATGTAGTCGGGCAGCTTGCGCAGCTCGGCCGGGCTGGTCTGACCCGGGTCCTTCATGCCGCCCGGGGGAGTCGGCTTCCCGGCCAGCAGCTCGCCCATGGTGTCCTTCACCCGGTTGTTGAACAGCGCGCCGAACAGCGCGACACCGAAGGAACCGCCGATGGTGCGGAACAGGGTGGCGGTGGAGCTGGCCACGCCCATGTCCTTGAGCTCGACGCTGTTCTGCGCGACCAGCATGGTGATCTGCATCAGGAAGCCCATGCCGGCGCCGAGCACGATCATCCAGCAGGCCGAGGTGAAGCTGCTGGTCCCGACGCCCATGGTGGAGAGCAGGATCAGGCCGCCGGTCATCACGACGGTGCCGATGATCGGGAAGATCCGGTACTTGCCGGTCTTGGTGACGGCCTGGCCGACCACCAGCGAGACGACCAGCATGCCGAACATCATCGGCATCAGCAGCAGGCCGGAGTTGGTCGCCGAGGCGCCCTGGACGATCTGCTGGTAGAGCGGCAGGAAGACGGTCGAGCCGAACATCACGAAGCCGACGATGAAGCCGATGACCGAGACCAGGGTGAAGTTGAGGTTCTTGAACAGGGCCAGCGGCAGCATCGGCTCGTCGACCCGCTGCTCCACGTAGCAGAAGGCGATCAGCGAGGCGGCGGCGAGCGCGGCCAGGCCGAGGATCTCCTTGGAGCCCCAGGCGTACTGCTGGCCGCCCCAGGTGGTGATCAGCACGAGCGAGGTGATGCCGGCGGTGAGCAGGATCGCGCCCAGGTAGTCGATCCGGGCGTTGTTGCGGACCTTCGGCAGCTTCAGGGTGACGACGACCACGGCGAGCGCGATCACACCGAGCGGCAGGTTGATGTAGAAGGTCCAGTGCCAGCTCAGGTGGTCGGTGATGAAGCCGCCGACCAGCGGGCCGCCGATGGTGGCCAGGGCCATCACCGCGGCGAACATGCCCTGGTACTTGCCGCGGTCGCGAGGCGGGACGAGCGCGCCCATGATCGACATGACGCCGACCATCAGGCCGCCGGCGCCCAGGCCCTGCAGGGCGCGGAAGCCGATCAGCTCGTTCATGTTCTGGGACAGGCCGGACAGCGCCGAGCCCACCAGGAAGATCACGATCGAGGTGAGGAAGGAGCCCTTGCGGCCGTAGAGGTCGCCGAGCTTGCCCCAGATCGGGGTGGAGGCGGCGGTGGCCAGGGTGTACGCGGTGACCACCCAGGACAGGTGATCGGCACCGCCGAGGTCACCGACGATGGTCGGCATCGCGGTGCCGACGATCAGGTTGTCGAGCATGGCCAGCAGCATCGTGACGACCAAGCCGACCATCACGAGGCGGATCTCGCGGGGTGACCGCGACTGTTCCTCCTCGGCCGTCTTGTCCTCCGGTACCGGGCCGGCGGTCTTGGACTGTGACATGGGGTGGGGTCTCCCGGAGGGGTGGTTCGGACGAGCGTCACGCCGTGCGGCGGGTCACTTACTTGTCGCCCGGCTAGTTTATCAATCGTCGGCACGGTAAGTTGTTTCCTAGCCGGTCGTCAAGCCAGTTTTCCGACCGACCGCCTGGGCAGGGAGAATGGGCCCGGGGCGGACGCCACCCTGGGGTCCGCAGCAGTCACCGACGCAGTCATGAGGCAGGCCATGGGCACTCCGCACAGCCCCCGCAGCGACACCCGGGCTCGCATCATCGAGGTGTCGTTGGAGCTCTTCTCCGAGCAGGGCTACGAGCAGACTTCGCTGCGCGAGATCGCCGACCGGCTGGGCGTCACCAAGGCCGCGCTCTACTACCACTTCAAGACCAAGGACGACATCGTCCTGGGCATCGTCGAGCGGATGGCCGCGCCGATCGACGAGACCATCGAGTGGGGCCGGAAGCAGACCTGGAGCCCGGAGACGCGCGACGAGCTGATCCGCCGCTTCGCGGACGGGATGGCCGAGCGGGCCCCGCTGCTGCGCTTCTTCCACGAGAACCAGCCCGCGCTGCGCGAGTCCCCGGCCGGGCTCGCCTTCCGGGACCGCATGATCACCATGATGCAGCTGGTGCACGGGCCGGACGCGGACTTCCACGACCGACTGCGGGCGGCGATGGCGCTGTTCACCGTCCACTCGGCGCTGTTCCTGCTCAAGCAGGACACCTCGGACTGCGGCCACGCCGAGAACGTCTGGGGCGAGAAACTGCCCGCGGCCGACCTGGACGAGGCGATCGGCGCGGCCCGGGAGGTCTCGCTGGAGATCGGCTCCCGGATCAGCCACCCCGCCCGGACCGGCGGCTGACCGCCGGTCAGAACGCCGTGACGCCGTGGCCGGAGAGGTAGGCGATCGGGTTGACCACCGCGCCGTAGCGGTTGCTGGTGCGGATCTCGAAGTGCAGGTGCGGCCCGGTCGAGTGGCCGGTGTTCCCGGACAGACCGACCCGCTCGCCCGCCGACACGTGGTCGCCCGCCGACACCGAGAGCGCGGACAGGTGGGCGTACTGCGCGAAGTGCCCGTCGGCGAGCCGCAGCACGACCTCCTTGCCGTACGCGCCGTCCCGGGCGGCCGAGACCACGGTCGCATCGCCGACCGCCAGCACCGGGGTGCCCGGGGCGACGGCGAAGTCCACCCCGGTGTGGTACCCGGCGGCGTACTCGGAGTTGGCCACCCCGTACGGATTGCTGGTCGGCGCGTCCGCCACCGGCGGCGACCAGTCGGGCGCGGGGGCCGGGGCGGGCTCCGGCTCCCGGTCCGGCTCCCGCTCCGGGGCGGGGGCGGGCGCGGGGGCCGGGGCTGCGGCCGGCGGCTCGGCCGGCAGCAGGTTGGGCGCCACCGCCACGAACGCCTGCGCCGAGGCGCCGTCGTCGGGCAGCTTGTACGGGCTGGGTCCGGCCACCTGGACCAGGCCGGGGTCGGGCACCGCCGCCTGCGGAGCGGTGAAGGCCGAACTGCCCGGCGTGGTCGGCAGCACGGTCTGCGCCACGGCGCTGCCCGGCGCGGCCGCCAGCATCACGCCCGCCAGCAGCACCGCGGCCACCCCGGCGGAGACCACCGCGTGGTCACGCTCGGCGCGCTGCCGGCTGCCCGGCAGGGTGGCGCGCCGGGGCGTGACGAGCGCGCGCAGCGGCGGCGCGGCATGGGCGCGGACGGCATGGCCGATCCGGGGCCGCCAGGCGGCCGCCTGGGCCGCCGTACGGGCGGCGAGCCGGTGCAGGGCCGGCCCCGCGGGCGGGACGGTGGACATCGCCTGACGTACCTCACGGGCGTGTGGGGACAGCACGAAGTGCCCGTCGGGCACGTGCTGAGCGGGGAACACTCAGATGTAACCGTCACCGAGCGGAGTCCCGAATGGGGCGAGGTGCTACGGCGTGTAGTCAGCGTGGTGCCGGAGATTCAGTCCGACGGAGCAGCGATCACGAGATCGGATCGTCCACGACCGGTTTGATCCGCCCGGACGGCCCGTCCGGCTACTGGGCCCGGTCGTACCGCGCCGAACCGCTGTGACCAGCACCACCCGACCGCGGGGTTCGAACCGGCATCCAAAGCGTCCTCGAAGCCGCACAAAAGCGTCCGGCCCGTCCCCGCGCGTTCGCGGGGACGGGCCGGACGTGGAGACTTCAGAGCCGTGCGATCACGGCCTGACCGTCAGGACGATCAGTTGTCCACCGGGCGGACCCGGATCCAGGTCTCCAGGTAGTTCGCGGACTCGTTCTCGACCTCGATGCTGGTGCCGGTCTTCGGAACGATCACGCTGCTGTACGGGTTGTCCTTGGACCAGTACTCCTTCAGGTCCGAGAACTCGTCGACGCCCTTGGACTTCGGGATGACCGTCTCGACGCCGTTCTTGTGCAGCGTCAGCGCCGGGACGCGACGCGAGCCGAAGGCGGAGTCGAAGCCCTGCATGCGCGGACGCATCAGGGTGCCGTCGGCCCACTTCAGGGGGGTCGGGTGCGAGTCGACCGGGAGGATCAGACCCTGGCCCGGGTGGGCGCTGACGTTGTTGTCGGTCTGCGACTCGTCCCAGTACCAGATCAGCAGACCGGGCTGGTACGAGTAGTGCTCGACCCAGTTCGGCTTGGCGGTGCCGAAGCCGAAGTTGTACGGGCCGGTCTTCAGGGTCTCGTCGAACGACACGTACTGCCGGTTCTCCGCGATGTAGTACTGCGCGTAGTCCTTGGTGTACGAGCCGCCGAAGCGGGTGAAGCCGTCGGCCGCCCAGCCGTTGTCACCCTTCTCGACGTCGTCGCTGAACACGGTGGCGCCGTCGGCGGTCACCGAGATGTCGTCCACCGCCAGACCGCGGTAGTGCAGGCCGCCGTCGGTGGTGTTGTGGTACCGGAACTTGATCTGCTTGCCGGCGTAGGCGTCCAGCGGGAAGGACAGGTCGCCCCAGGCGGCGGTCAGGCCGCTGAGGGCCGGACGGCCGTTCTCCTTGGGCAGCGCGGCGCCGTTCCAGGTGCCGTTTACCACGGTCCAGGTCTTGCCACCGTCGGCGGAGACCTCGCCGAAGGCGTAGTCGAAGTCCGGCTCCAGCTCGTACCAGGCCTTGGCGTTGATGCTGGCCTTGGTCTTGCCGGTGAGGTCGATGTCCCGGGTCAGCGTGACGTTGAGGTTGTCGGCGCTGCCGCTCCACCACTCGGTGTTGCCGCTGAACGGCTTGTTGATGTCGGTGGTGATGCTCTTCTTGGGCAGGTCGACGATCAGCGCCTGCGGGAGCTTGCTGTTGTACTCGACCGGACCGATGTGGTGGGTCGACTCGGTGCCGGCCTTGGCGCGGTCCGCCTTCAGCCAGCCGAGCTTGTACTTGCTCCAGGCGTCGAGGTCGTTCGGCATGTCGCCGATGCTGTCCTTGCCCTCGCCGAGCCAGGAGCCGGAGGACATCAGCGACCAGAAGCCGACCGAGTTGTCGATGCCCTTGCCCGCGGTGTCGTAGAGGTCCGGCAGACCGAGGTCGTGGCCGTACTCGTGGGCGAAGACGCCGAGGCCGCCGTTCTCCGGCTGCATCGTGTAGTCGCCGATCCAGAAGCCGGAGTCACCGACCTGCACGCCGCCGAGCTTGTTGCCGTCGGGGCCGGCCTGGCCGTTCAGGTTGCCGTAGACGTACGAACGGTGCGCCCACAGGGCCTTGTTGCCCTGCTTGCCGCCACCGGCCGACTTGTCCTCACCGGCGTGCACGATCTGGAAGTGGTCGATGTACCCGTCGGGCTGGTTGAAGTTCCCGTCGTGGTGCGAGCCGTAGCGGTCCCACTTGTCGTACGAGGCCAGCGTCGCCTTGATCTGCTCCGTGGACTGACCCTTCGCCAGCTGGTCCTTGTACCAGATGTCGACGGCGTCGCGGATCAGGTCCTGGGCGCTGCTGCAGACGTTGGAGCCGCAGTAGTCCGAGCCGTACCGGGCCTCGTTCCACGGCACCCGGACCCAGTCCGAGACCACGCCGTCGACCGAGTAGCGGCCCGAGGACTGCTTCTCGTAGAAGGTCTTCAGCGAGGGCTTGTCCTTGGCGAAGTACAGGTCCTGGTAGTGCTGCTGGTTGTAGTCGGCCTGCCAGGCGGTCGAGTTGTTGGTGGCGCGGTCCGGCTTCTCGATCTCGTTGTGCTTGGGGCCGGGCTCGCCGCCGAACTTGATCTTGCCGTCGGGCGTCTTGGTGGTGTTGTCCACCTGGTCGCCGAAGTCGACGAGGATGGTGAAGATCTTGTCCGTGCGCTCGCGGGCGAGCTCGACGTACTTGTCCTTGCCGAGCTTCACGCTGGTGCTGCCGTTGTGCTGCTCGACCTGGGCGGTGCCGTTGAGCAGCTGCTCGGTGGCGGCCTTCTGCTCGGCCTCCACCTTGGCGGTCAGCGGACCCGGGATGTTGTGCTCGGTGTTGACGGACTGAACGGCGTCAGCGGGATCCTTCGGCACCGGCGCGGAGCCGGCGGCGACGGCGCTGCTCGGGAACAGGCCCGCGCCGAGCGTGACTATGACCGCTGCGGCGGTGGTGATCGCAGCGGTTCTCCTGGTGGTCTTCAACGGTGTGACGTCCTCCCCGACCGAGCCGACTCTTGGCCAAGGCCCGGTAAACCAATATGAAAGACAGGTGGACGTCATTTGACCGAAGTGCGGCTGCAAAAGATAGACCTTGACCATGACATGGTCACGGCGCTATCCTCCCGACTTCACATCAGCCGACGGTGTGTCAACCGTGCGCCGATTAAAGCTTGCTGAGAAACGGGACGCACCCGCACCAGCCGGTCGGGAGGCCGCTCCTCCCCGACCCGGTCGACGGCGGGGTCGTCCGCCCCCGAACGCACCGAGCCCCCGGCGTGAACGCCGGGGGCTCGGTGGCTGTGAAGTTGTCTGTTAAATGTTGCCTTACTTCGTCAGGTCCGGACCGGACGAGGCAACCGCGGCCGGGGTGTCCGCGACGGCCGACTTCTCCTCGCCGCGGAAGGTGAACTTGGCGTCCTTGCCCTCGCCATCGACGTCGACGACGACGATGTGGCCGGCCCGCAGCTCACCGAAGAGGATCTTCTCGGAGAGGTGGTCCTCGATCTCGCGCTGGATGGTGCGGCGCAGCGGACGGGCGCCCAGGATCGGGTCGTAGCCGCGCTTGGCCAGCAGCTTCTTGGCCTCGACGCTGAGCTCCAGGCCCATGTCCTTGTCCTTGAGCCGCTCGTCCACCTTGGCGATCATCAGGTCGACGATCTGGATGATGTCGTCCTCGGACAGCTGGTGGAACACCACGATGTCGTCGACACGGTTCAGGAACTCGGGGCGGAAGTGCTGCTTGAGCTCCTCGCCGACCTTCGCCTTCATCCGCTCGTACCCGGTCTGGGTGTCACCCGTGGCCGCGAAGCCCAGGTTGAAGCCCTTGGAGATGTCCCGGGTGCCGAGGTTGGTCGTCATGATGATGACGGTGTTCTTGAAGTCGACCACGCGGCCCTGGGAGTCGGTCAGGCGACCGTCCTCCAGGATCTGCAGCAGCGAGTTGAAGATGTCCGGGTGGGCCTTCTCGACCTCGTCGAAGAGGACGACCGAGAACGGCTTGCGGCGGACCTTCTCGGTCAGCTGGCCGCCCTCCTCGTAGCCCACGTATCCGGGCGGGGAGCCGAACAGCCGGGAGACGGTGTGCTTCTCGGAGAACTCGGACATGTCGAGCGCGATCAGCGCGTCCTCGTCGCCGAAGAGGAACTCGGCCAGCGTCTTGGACAGTTCGGTCTTACCGACGCCGGACGGGCCGGCGAAGATGAACGAACCGCCGGGGCGCTTCGGGTCCTTGAGGCCCGCACGGGTGCGCCGGATGGCCTGGGAGAGCGCCTTGATGGCGTCCTTCTGGCCGATGACGCGCTTGTGCAGCTCGTCCTCCATGCGGAGCAGACGGGACGTCTCCTCCTCGGTCAGCTTGAAGACCGGGATGCCGGTGGCGGTGGCCAGGACCTCGGCGATGAGCTCCTCGTTGACCTCCGCGACGACGTCCATGTCGCCGGCCTTCCACTCCTTCTCACGCTTGGCCTTGGCCTGCAGGAGCTGCTTCTCGTCGTCGCGCAGGGACGCGGCCTTCTCGAAGTCCTGCGCGTCGATCGCGCTCTCCTTCTCGCGGCGCACGTCGGCGATCTTCTCGTCGAACTCGCGCAGGTCCGGCGGCGCGGTCATCCGGCGGATGCGCATCCGGGAGCCGGCCTCGTCGATCAGGTCGATCGCCTTGTCCGGCAGGAAGCGGTCCGAGATGTACCGGTCGGCCAGGGTGGCGGCGGCGACCAGGGCGGCGTCCGTGATGGAGACCCGGTGGTGGGCCTCGTAGCGGTCGCGCAGACCCTTGAGGATCTCGATGGTGTGCGGGAGCGAGGGCTCCGCGACCTGGATCGGCTGGAAGCGGCGCTCCAGCGCGGCGTCCTTCTCCAGGTGCTTGCGGTACTCGTCCAGGGTGGTGGCACCGATGGTCTGCAGCTCGCCGCGGGCCAGCATCGGCTTGAGGATGCTGGCGGCGTCGATGGCGCCCTCGGCGGCGCCCGCGCCGACCAGGGTGTGCAGCTCGTCGATGAACAGGATGATGTCGCCGCGGGTGCGGATCTCCTTGAGCACCTTCTTCAGGCGCTCCTCGAAGTCACCGCGGTAGCGCGAGCCGGCCACCAGGGCGCCCAGGTCCAGCGTGTAGAGCTGCTTGTCCTTGAGCGTCTCCGGGACCTCGCCCTTGACGATCGCCTGCGCCAGGCCCTCGACCACGGCGGTCTTGCCGACGCCGGGCTCACCGATCAGGACCGGGTTGTTCTTGGTGCGGCGGGACAGCACCTGCATGACCCGCTCGATCTCCTTCTCGCGCCCGATGACCGGGTCGAGCTTGGCCTCGCGGGCGGCCTGGGTGAGGTTGCGGCCGAACTGGTCCAGGACCAGCGAGGTCGACGGGGTGCCCTCGGCGGGCCCGCCGGCCGTGGCCGACTCCTTGCCGCCGCCGGTCTGGTAACCGGACAGCAGCTGGATGACCTGCTGGCGCACCCGGTTGAGGTCGGCGCCCAGCTTCACCAGGACCTGGGCGGCGACGCCCTCGCCCTCGCGGATCAGGCCGAGCAGGATGTGCTCGGTGCCGATGTAGTTGTGGCCGAGCTGCAGGGCCTCCCGGAGCGACAGCTCCAGGACCTTCTTCGCCCTGGGGGTGAAGGGAATGTGGCCGGACGGGGCCTGCTGGCCCTGGCCGATGATCTCCTCGACCTGCTGGCGTACGGCCTCAAGGGAAATCCCGAGGCTCTCCAGGGCCTTGGCGGCGACGCCCTCGCCCTCGTGGATCAGACCCAGGAGGATGTGCTCGGTGCCGATGTAGTTGTGGTTGAGCATCCGGGCTTCTTCCTGAGCCAGGACGACAACCCGCCGCGCGCGGTCGGTGAACCTCTCGAACATCGTTTATCGCTCCTCAGAGCGGTCGGGCAGTTCGGGGTCCGTCCCCGCCCTGTCCTTCCGCATGCTAGTCCCGCTCAGCGGCGCGGCCCACGGATTCACTCCCCGGTAGAGGAGCGAGATGCTGCGCGACCAGCCGACACCAATCCCAACCTGATGCTGGGAATCGGTGTTCCCACTGGTGGGCCGGATGCACCGGAAACCGCTACGCCATCGGCGAACAAGAGCCGCCGGGGCGGAGCCGGACCCTCTCCGGCCGGTCAGCCGTACTGCCCCTGGACGGGTCCAAGAACCCGTCCACCTGCATTCATACCCGGTATCGAGGCGGTTCTCGCGCAGTTTCCGCGGTGACGGTGTTCGCCTGGCGAGAAGTCGGGCCGCGGTGACGGTGGTTCAACGGTGGCCGGGAGAGCCGGTACGCCATCCCGGTGGTGTCCGCGTTACCGCTTCGCTCCTACCAGCGTTGCACAGCTCGCGATTGTTCCGCCGCCCGAGCCCGCCGCCCCGGACGACCCCGGTGCCGGTGGCGCGGCGGCCGTCCGGGAACGCGCCGCGGGGCGCGGAGGAGCCTCCTCCGCGCCCCGCGCGTGTGTCGTCGGCGCCGTACGCGGTCGCCGGGGCCCCGCCCCCGCTCCGGCGGGCCGGCGGCGTGGGGGTCAGGACGCGTTGGCCTCTTCGTAGGCCTGGCGGACGTTGCTCGGCACCCGGCCGCGGTCGTTGACCTCCATGCCCTGCTCCTTGGCCCACGCGCGGATCTTCGCGGTGTCGGGAGCGCTGCCGGACGGGCGCGCCGCGGCGCCGCGGCCCGGACGCCGGGAGCCGGCGAGTCGGCCGCTCTGCTTGCGGCCCTTCTCCACGTAGGGCGCCAGCAGACCGCGCAGCTTGTCCGCGTTGGCGCTCTTCAGGTCGATCTCGTAGGCAACGCCGTCCAGCGCGAACGTCACCGTCTCGTCCGCCGAACCGCCTTCGAGATCGTCTTCAAGAATGACCTGCACCCTCTGTGCCACGGGCTTCCCTTTCCACTAAACGACCCATTGCCTAAGGAAAGGAAAGCGCCTTTCTCCGGAAAACACAAACCCTTGACCGGCACGGAGCCGCTCAGAGGTGCAGCAGCATGCGCGAGTTGCCCAGTGTGTTGGGCTTCACCCGCTCCAGGTCAAGGAACTCCGCGACACCTTCATCGTACGAGCGGAGGAGTTCTTCATAGACGTCCGTAGCGATCGCCGCCGGGTCTGTCGTACCATCATCGGTTTCCTGAAGCTCGCCGATCTCGACGAAACCGTGTTTCGCGAAGAACGGAACCTCGAACGTCAGGCAGAAAATCCGACGGACGCCCAGCCAGCGTGCCGTCTGCACCAGCTTCTCCAACAGCAGATGCCCGATCCCGAAGCCCCGGCAGGACGGATCGACCGCGAGCGTACGGACCTCGGCGAGGTCCTCCCACATCACGTGCAGGGCACCGCAGGCCACTACCGCGCCGTTGTCGTCGCGTTCCGCGACCCAGAACTCCTGGACGGATTCGAACAGTGTGACAGTGGGCTTGTCGAGCAGAATGCCGTCGCGCGAGTAGGCGTCGATGAGCCCGCGTACGGCCCGCACGTCCGTGGTCCGCGCGCGGCGGATGGTGACCTCCATGGCGGGACGTTATCGCGTCGTCCCCGGTCCGGTCTCCCCGGTATCCGGTCCGGCACTATCCGGAGGGCCGTCCGCGGAATCCGCGGCGGGCGGATCGGACGGGAACAGAGCGGCCACCCGCAAGGCGTCCCGGAGTGCCTCGCGTTGCTCCGGCGACATCAGGCCGAAGAAGTGCACCAGGGCCGCCGCCGGATTGTCACTGGTGGCCCATGCGTCGTTCATCAGGGCTGCCGTGTACGCCTCGCGCGAGGAGACCGGTTCATATCGATAGGCCCGGCCGACCCGCTCACGGCGCAGCCAGCCCTTTCTGTGCAGCTTGTCCAGGACGGTCATCACCGTGGTGTACGCGATTTCGCGTTCCGACTGCAGATCCAGGAGAACCTCGCGAACCGTCACCGGTCGGTTCCACCGCCACACCCGGGTCATGATGGCGTTCTCAAGTTCGCCGAGTTGCCGGACCATAGTGCGGCCAGGATAGGGAGTGAATGGGGCAAATCTTGTGAAGTGCGCCAAACCGGCGCGCCGCCACCCCCGGGGAATCGGGAATGGCGGCGCGCGGGTCGTTCTGCGGCGGCTGACGGCGTCAGTCGCGGGTCCGTTCGCGGGAAGGCCCCGGGAAGGTCCCCCGAGGCCCGGGGAGGCCCCGGGCGCCCTGGGGGATCAGTCGATGTCTTCCTTGGCCCTCTGGGCCCCGCCCTGGCTGCGGAAGATGGCCCGCACCAGGAATCCGAAGCCGATCGCCATGACCAGCGGCGGCACGATCGCGCTGACGTAGTCCATCAGGTCACTCCTCCTCGGTCTTCTCCGCCGTCGCGGCGGAAGCCTTCGACTCCGGCTTCACCAGCGGGAAGAGCACGGTCTCCCGGATGTTCTTGCCGGTCAGCAGCATGATCAGGCGGTCCACGCCGAGGCCGAGGCCACCGGTCGGGGGCATCGCGTACTCCAGCGCGCGCAGGAAGTCCTCGTCCAACTGCATCGCCTCGACGTCACCGCCGGCCGCCAGCAGGGACTGCGCGGTGAAGCGGGTGCGCTGCTCGACCGGGTCGATCAGCTCGGAGTAGGCGGTGCCGATCTCGGTGCCGAAGATCACCAGGTCCCACTTCTCGGCCACGCCGGCGACCGAGCGGTGCTGGCGGGTCAGCGGGGAGACCTCGGTCGGGTAGTCCTTGATGAAGGTCGGCCGGACGGCGTTCTCCTCCAGCAGGCGCTCGACCATCTCCAGCACGATCTGGCCGTGGCCCCAGTTCTTCTCGAACGGGATGTCGTGGTCGGTGGCGAGCTTGCGCAGTTCCTCGACGCCGGTCTCCGGGGTGACCTCGACGCCCAGGTGGGCGGAGATGCCCGGGTAGACGCTGACCTCCTCCCACGGCTCGGCCAGGTCGATCTCGTGCTCCACGCCGTGTGCGTCCACGCCCTTGATCACCGTGGTGCCCAGGGCGTCCCGGGCGGCGTTGATGATCGTCTCGCGGATCAGCTCGGCCTGGGTGTTGTAGTCGCCGTAGGCCTCGTACGACTCCAGCGAGGTGAACTCCGGGTTGTGGGTGGCGTCCGCGCCCTCGTTGCGGAAGTTGCGGTTGATCTCGAAGACCTTCTCGGCGCCGCCGACCACCAGCCGCTTGAGGTACAGCTCGGGGGCGATGCGCATGTAGAGGTCGATGTCGTACGCGTTGATGTGCGTCTTGAACGGACGGGCGTTGGCGCCGCCGTGCACCGGCTGCAGCATCGGGGTCTCGACCTCGATGAAGCCGCGGTCCTCGTAGGTGCGGCGGATCGAGCGGACGACCTTGCTGCGCAGGTGCAGGATCTCCCGGGCCTCGGGGTTCACGATCAGGTCGACGTAGCGCTGGCGGACCCGGGCCTCCGGGTCGGTCAGCCCCTTGTGCTTGTCCGGCAGCGGGCGCAGGCACTTGGCGGTGAGCTCCCAGCGGTCCACCATCACCGACAGCTCGCCGCGCTTGGAGGTGATCACCTCGCCCTCGACGCCGACCTGGTCGCCGAGGTCGATGTCGGACTTCCAGGCGGCCAGCCGCTCGGCGCCCAGCTTGTCCAGGGAGAACATCACCTGGAGGTCGCCGGTGCCGTCGCGCAGGGTGGCGAAGCAGAGCTTGCCGCCGGTGCGGGAGAGGATCACCCGGCCGGTGATGCCGGCCCGCTCACCGGTCGCGGTGTCGGGTTCGAGGTCCGGGTGCTTGGCACGCAGGTCCGCGATGGTGGTGGTGCGGGGGAATCCGACCGGGTACGGGTCGACACCGGCCGCCCGGAGCCGGTCCAGCTTCTCGCGCCGGACGCGCATCTGCTCGGGAAGGTCGTCGGTCGCGGGAAAAAGGCTCTGATCGCTCACCCCACAAGGGTAGCCAGCCGTACACCGTGCTCCGCGACCGGATTACCGGCGAGGGGAGACCGCCGACGAGACGGTCGACACATGGACGGGGGAGACCGTGGCGACGGTCTCCCCTCGGGGGCGCGGTCGGCTCAGCCGGTGCCGGTGCGGAGTTCGGTCTCCTCCGGGGTCTCGTCGGTCGGCGTGGTGGGGCGGGCCGGGGGTTTGGGGCGCCGGCCGAAGATCTCGGCCGGGGTGGGCATCCGGTGCGGGCGGGTCGGGGTCTGCGCGGCGGCGGGCTGCTCCGGGCGGGAGTCGCGGGAGTCGGTGCTGCTCATCGTGGTCCGTCCTCCTACAGGGGTGGGGTGACTGCTCGGTGGTGCGGCGGGGTTCGGTACGGCCACCAGGTGGCGCGGCTGCCCGGTGGTGAGGGCGAGCCGTTCGCGGACGGCGGCCTCGGCCAGCGCGTGGCAGCGCCCGGCCAGCCGGGAGCGGCGGGCCCGCTCGCCGTGGCCGCAGGGCTGACGGGTCAGCCCGCGCAGTGCGGTGAGGTCCTCGGGGCCGGGCAGGTAGCCGCCGGCCACGGCCTCCTCCAGGCGCTCCAGGTAGCCGGGGGCGCTGCCGGGCAGGGCGGAGCGGTAGCGGCCGAGGTCGGCGAGTAGGAAGGCGCGCAGTCGGCCGCCCTCCTGGACGGCCTCGTCGATCGCCTCGGTCAGGCGCAGGGCGTCCTGGACGTCCTCCGCCCACAGCTCGGCGCCCGGCCCGGCGAACGCCGTCCGGTCGGGCTCCTGGAAGTGGACGGGGACGGCGGGGTGCAGGGCTTGGGCGAGGGCTCGGCGCAGCACGCGGACTTCGTCGGCGCTGAAGGCCATGCCGCCGCGCGATCCGTGTGGCGTAGGCATGGGTTGACACTACGTGAGGAATATCCGATTTGTCGGTAACGTCGCGCGGAATTCCCCTCCATTGGGGCCTCGGCGGAGGGTCAGCTCGGCCGGTTGCGCTCGTACACCAGGCGCAGGCCGACCAGCGTCAGCCAGGGCTCGTGCACGTCGATGGTGGTTGCCTCGCCGAGGACCAGCGGCGCGAGGCCGCCGGTGGCGATCACCTGAACGTCGTCCGGGTCCTTGGCCAGCTCCCGGGCCATCCGCTCGACCAGGCCGTCGACCTGCCCGGCGAATCCGTAGAGGATGCCGGACTGCATGCCCTCGACGGTGTTCTTGCCGATCACGTTGCGCGGCCGGGCCAGCTCGATCTTGCGCAGCTGGGCGCCCCGGACGCCGAGCGCCTCGACCGAGATCTCGATGCCGGGGGCGATCGCCCCGCCGACGTAGTCGCCGCGGGCGTTGACGGCGTCGAAGGTGGTCGCGGTGCCGAAGTCGACCACGATGCACGGGCCGCCGTACAGGTGGTTGGCGGCCAGCGCGTTGACGATCCGGTCCGCGCCGACCTCCTTGGGGTTGTCCATCAGGACGTGCACCCCGGTCTTCACGCCGGGCTCCACGATCACCGCGGGGACGTCGCCGTAGTAACGGCGGGTCACCTCGCGGAGCTCGTGGAGCACGGCGGGAACGGAGGAGCAGATCGCCAGGCCCTCCACCGAGGCCTCCCGGACCGCGGTGTGGTTGCCCATCAACCCCTGCAGCAGCACCGCCAGTTCATCGGCGGTGCGGCGCGGATCGGTGGAGATCCGCCAGTGTTCCACCACGTCCTCGCCGTCGAACAGGCCGAGCGTGGTCTGGGTGTTGCCGACGTCGATGGTGAGGAGCATGGGGCGCTTTCTGCGAGTCGGGACAGGTCTGCTCTCGACCTGACGGTCAGGCGCGCAGGTCCAGGCCGATGTCCAGGATCGGCGAGGAGTGGGTCAGCGCGCCCACGGCCAGGTAGTCGACACCAGTCTGGGCGACCTCGCGCGCGCTGACCAGGGTCAGTCCGCCGGAGGCCTCCAGCTTCGCCCGGCCGGCCACCAGCGCGACGGCCTCCTTCAGCTGCTCGACGGTGAAGTTGTCCAGCAGGATCAGGTCCGCACCGGCCTCCAGCACCGGCGGGATCTGCTCCAGGTCGTCCACCTCGACCTCGACCGGCAGCTCCGGGTACGCGGCCCGGACGGCCCGGAAGGCCTCGGCCACGCCGCCGGCCGCCACCACGTGGTTGTCCTTCACCAGGGCGGCGTCCGAGAGCGCCATCCGGTGGTTGGCGCCGCCGCCGCAGCGCACCGCGAACTTCTCCAGCGCGCGCAGGCCGGGGGTGGTCTTGCGGGTGTCCCGGACCACCGCGCCGGTGCCCTCCAGGGCGTCCGCCCAGGCCCGGGTCGCGGTGGCGATGCCGGACAGGTGGCAGAGCAGGTTGAGCGCGCTGCGCTCGGCGGTCAGCAGGTCGCGGGTGCGGGAGCGGACCGACAGCAGCACCTGGCCGGCCTCGACCCGGTCGCCGTCCTGGACGTGCCGCTCGACCTCGAACTCCTCCTCGCAGATCAGCGAGACGACCGCCTCGGCGACCCGCAGACCGGCCACCACACCGGCCTCGCGGGCGGTGAAGTCGGCGGTCGCGACGGCGTCGGCGGGCACGGTGGCCACCGAGGTGACGTCCTCGCCGCCGGCCAGGTCCTCGGCCAGCGCCAGGGTGGCGACGTCCTCGACCTCGACCGGGTCCAGCCCGGCCTGCTCCAGCAGCTCGGCCAGCTGCGGGTCCAGGCCGGTCTCGTAACCCTCGCCGTCCCCGCAGGCGCAGCCGTCGCCGCAGCCGCCGGCCTGGTCGGCCAGGGGGAGTTCCTCGTGGGAGTGGGTCATGGTTCTACTGCTCCTCAGGGGTGCTGACGGGATCGCCGGAGGCGGTCAGGGTGGTGATCAGGTGGCGCCGCCAGTGGGCGTCGTCGCGCTCGGGGAAGTCCTCGCGCCAGTGGCAGCCGCGGGTCTCCTCGCGCTGCGCGGCGGCCGCGACCAGCGCGGTGGCGACCAGCAGCAGGTTGGCGGCCTCCCAGGTCTCCACCCGGGGGTCGGCCGGCTTCTCCTCGGCCACGTGCGCGTAGGCCTGCTCGGCGATCAGGGCCAGCCCGGTCGCGGTGTCGGCCATCGAGGCGGCCGAGCGCAGCAGGCCCGCGCCGCGCGACATCAGCCGCTGGATCTCGGCCCGTGCCTCGGAGGGCGGCAGCGGCACCGGCTGCGCGGCCCTGGCGGCGGCGACGTCCACCGTGCGCTCGGGCAGGTCGCCGGCGCGGTGCCGCTCGGTCAGGTCGGCAGCGATCCGCTCGGCGAAGACCAGGCCCTCCAGCAGCGAGTTGGAGGCCAGCCGGTTGGCGCCGTGCACCCCGGTGCAGGCGACCTCGCCGCAGGCGTACAGGCCCGGGACGCTGGTGCGGCCGTGCCGGTCGGTCCGCACGCCGCCGGAGGCGTAGTGCGCGGCCGGGGCGACCGGGACCGGCGCGGTGACCGGGTCGATGCCGTGCGCGCGGCAGGAGGCCAGGATGGTCGGGAAGCGGTGCTCCCACATCTCGGCACCGAAGTGCCGCCCGTCCAGGAACATGTGCTCGGCGCCCTGCTCCTGCATGCGCCGGGTGATTGCCTTGGCGACGATGTCGCGCGGAGCCAGCTCGGCCAGCTCGTGCTGCCCGACCATGAAGCGGACGCCGTCCGCGTCCACCAGGTGGGCGCCCTCGCCGCGGACGGCCTCGGAGACCAGCGGCTGCTGGCCCTCGGCGTCCGGGCCGAGCCACAGCACGGTCGGGTGGAACTGGACGAACTCCAGGTCGGTGACCGCGGCGCCGGCCCGCAGCGCGAGCGCCACGCCGTCGCCGGTGGAGACCGCCGGGTTGGTGGTGGCGGAGAAGACCTGGCCCATGCCGCCGGTGGCGAGCACCACCGCGCGGGCCCGGACGGCGCCGACGCCGTCGCGCTGGCCCTCGCCCATCACGTGCAGGGTGAGTCCGGCGGCGTGGCCCTCGGCGTCGGTCAGCAGGTCGAGGACGAGCGCGTGCTCGATCAGCTCGATGCCCGGGTCGGTGCGGACGGCGGCGACCAGGGCGCGCGATATCTCGGCGCCGGTCGCGTCTCCACCCGCGTGCGCGATCCGGCGGCGGTGGTGGCCGCCCTCGCGGGTCAGCAGGATCTCGCCGGCCTCGTCGCGGTCGAACAGGGCGCCGACCCCGATCAGCCGGCGGACGGCGCCCGGGCCCTCGGTGACCAGGGTGCGTACGGCGTCCCCGTCACAGAGCCCGGCACCGGCCACCAGGGTGTCGTCCAGGTGCTGCTCGGGGGTGTCCCCCTCGCCCAGGGCGGCCGCGATGCCGCCCTGGGCCCAACGGGTCGAACCCTCGTCCAGCACCGCCTTGGTGACCACCATGGCCCGCAGGCCGGCCTTGCGGACGTTGAGGGCGACGGTGAGACCGGCGACCCCGGAGCCGACCACGACCACGTCGGCGGTGGCGGTCCAGCCGGGGGCCGGGGCGGTGAGGCGATGCGTAACGGACATGGCTCAGTGGCTCCTTCAGCGCGTGGCCGCGGCGGCCGCGCCGTCGCCACCGTACGCCTGGTCACCGCGGAGCAGTCCGGTGCCCTCCTGGGCCTCGGCGGGGTCGCCGCCCAGGCCGGTGATCCGGTTGTGCTCGTCCACGAAGACGATCTTCGGCTCGTAGCCCTTGGCCTCGGCCGTGTCCATCTGCCCGTAGGCGATGAGTATGACCAGGTCGCCGGGGTGGACCAGACGGGCGGCGGCGCCGTTGATGCCGATCACGCCGGTGCCGCGCGGGCCGGCGATGGTGTAGGTCTCCAGCCGGGCGCCGTTGTTGATGTCGACGATGTGGACCAGCTCACCGGGGAGCAGGTCGGCGGCGTCGAGCAGGTCCTCGTCCACCGTGACGGAGCCGACGTAGTGCAGGTCGGCCTGGGTCACGGTGGCCCGGTGGATCTTGGACTTGAGCATGGTGCGGAGCATGGGGTCACGCCTCCAGTGAGTGCATGCCTAGAAGGGGTTCGTGCTACCGGTTCAGCGAACGGTTCTGTGCTTGACGGTCATCCGCCTAGCGGCAGATGACGTGGACGTTGTCGATCAGGCGGGTCGAGCCCACCTTCGCGGCGACGGCCAGCACCGCCGCGCCCTGGAAGTCGTCCGCCGCCTCCGAGAAGTCGTGCGGGTCGATCAGGGCGAGGTAGTCAAGGGTGACACCCTCGGCGCCGTCCAGGACAGCCGAGGCTGCCTCGCGCACGGCCTTCGGGCCCTGCGCGGCGACGTCCCGGCCGGCGAACAGGGCCTTGGACAGGACGAGGGCGCGGGTGCGCTCCTCCTCGGAGAGGTAGCGGTTGCGCGAGGACAGCGCCAGGCCGTCCTCCTCACGGACGGTCGGCACGCCGACGATCTCGACGTCGAAGTCCAGGTCGGCGACCATCCGCTGGATGACCGCCAGCTGCTGGGCGTCCTTCTCGCCGAAGAAGGCGAAGTCCGGGTCGGTGATGTGCAGCAGCTTGGCGACCACGGTCAGCACGCCGTCGAAGTGGCCGGGGCGGGTGGCGCCCTCGAAGCGCTCGCCCATCGGGCCGGCCGCCAGGCGCACCTGCGGCTCGCCGTTCGGGTAGACCTCCTCGACGGAGGGCGCGAAGACCACGTCGGCGCCATTCTCCTCGGCCAGCCGCACGTCGTCGTCGAGGGTGCGCGGGTAGCGTTCCAGGTCCTCGGACGGGCCGAACTGCAGCGGGTTGACGAAGACCGTCACCGCGACCCGGCCCTCCCGGCCGACCTGCTTGCGGGCGGCCCGGATCAGCGCGGCGTGGCCCTCGTGCAGCGCGCCCATGGTCATCACGACGGCGTTGTCCACCGGCCGCTCGTCCGGCCAGAACGCGGCCTCGAAGTCGTCCACGGTGCGGGTGACGACGGCCCGGTGGACCTTCGGCGTCCGCTGGGGCTTGCTTCGCTGGGCCTTGCCCGCCATTCCTGCGCTCCTTCGTTCATTCGGCTGCGCGCTCTGCCGCCGTCTTGTTGCGCTCCGTCCCGTGCGGTAACGCATCGGGCAGGGCTTGTCCGTCATGAGGCCGCTTCGGCGGCCGAGTGAGAAGCCCCGGCTCAGGCCGGGGAGGAGTCACCAGGCTTCTCCTCGTTCAGAATGTCGAGAAGCGCGGCCGCAGTGTCGGTCGAGAGAGTCCCGTTGGCCACCGCCCTCTGGGCGGTGGCGCGGGCCATTGCACGATACGCCGCCGGGATGTCCGGGGACACCGTACTGAGCTGCACCAGGTGGCGCTGTACGGTGCCCGCGTCGCCCCGGGCGACCGGGCCGGTGAGGGCCGCGTCGCCGGAGCGCAGGCTGTTGTCCAGGGCCGCGCCGAGCAGTGGGCCGAGCATCCGGCCGGGCTCGGCGACGCCGGCCGTGCGCAGCAGGTCCATCGCCTGGGCGACGAGGGTGACCAGGTGGTTCGCGCCGTGCGCGAGGGCGGTGTGGTAGAGCGGGCGGACCTCCTCGGGCACCCATTCGGGCTCGCCGCCCATCTCCACCACCAGCGCCTCGGCGACCGGCCGCAGCTCCTCGGGGGCGGTCACGCCGAACGGGCAGCCGGCCAGCCGGGCCAGGTCGACGGAGGTGCCGGTGAAGGTCATCGCCGGGTGCAGGGCCAGCGGCAGCGCCCCGGCCCGGGTGGCGGGCTCCAGGATGCCGACGCCGTGCGCGCCGGAGGTGTGCACCAGCAGTTGCCCGGGGCGGACGGCGCCGGTGGCGGCGAGGCCGGTCACCAGGTCGGCCAGCGCGTCGTCCGGCACGGTCAGCAGGACCAGGTCGGCGGCGGCCATGACCTGCGGCGGGGTGACGATCCGCACGCCCGGCAGCAGCGACTCGGCGCGGCGGCGGGAGGCGGCGGAGACCCCGGAGGCGGCGATCACGGTGTGCCCGGCGAGCTGCAGCGCGGCGCCCAGCGCGGGGCCGACCCGGCCGGTGCCGACCACGCCGACGGCCAGCCTGGCCGGCCGGTTGCCCGGGTCGCTCGGGTCGCCGAATCCGTCTGCGAGCGGGGCGAACTCGCCGAAGTCAGAAGGACTCATGCGCCCGCCTCGCCGCGCTCGGCAGGGGCATTCGCCCGGACGCCCCTTTTGATCGTTCG
>NZ_JBSFJV010000017.1:0-64835 GCF_053598235.1 Kitasatospora sp. NPDC001159 | reverse complement strand
GCTCGCTGCGCTCGCTCATGCGCCCGCCTCGCCGCGCTCGGCAGGGGCATTCGCCCGGACGCCCCTTTTGATCGTTCGCTCGCTGCGCTCGCTCATGCGCCCGCCTCGCCGCGCTCGGCAGGGGCATTCGCCCGGACGCCCCTTTTGATCGTTCGCTCGCTGCGCTCGCTCACGCTTCGTCCCTGATCATCCGTTCCAGTCCACCTGCGGGTACCGGACGTACCGCCCCAGTGTACGGGCGCGTCAGTCCGCCGCCCCGGCCCGGATCAGCCCGGCCTCGTACGCCAGCACCACGGCCTGGACCCGGTCGCGCAGCCCGAGCTTGGCCAGGATCCGGCCGACGTGGGTCTTCACGGTGGCCTCGGAGAGCACCAGCCGGGCCGCGATCTCGCCGTTCGACAGCCCCTGGGCGACCAGCAGGAACACCTCCCGCTCGCGCTCGGTCAGCGGGCCGAGGACGTCCGAGCCGGGCGCGCTCTGCGGGGTGGGCAGCACCTCGGCGAAGCGGTCGATCATCCGGCGGGTGGTGGTCGGGGCGACCACCGCGTCGCCGCCGTGCACCGCGCGGATCGCGGCCACCAGTTCGGTCGGCGGGACGTCCTTCAACAGGAAGCCGCTGGCCCCCGCCTTGAGCGCGGCGAAGGCGTACTCGTCCAGGTCGAAGGTGGTGAGGATGAGCACGTGCGGGGCGTTCGGCAGCGGGCTGCCGTCCTCGGCCAGGCAGATCCGGCGGGTCGCCTGCACCCCGTCCAGGCGCGGCATCCGCACGTCCATCAGGATCACGTCCACCGGCGTGTGCCGCAGCAGCTCCAGGGCCTGCACGCCGTCGCCCGCCTCGGCGGCGATCTCGATGTCGCCCTGCGACTGGAGGATCATCCGGAAGCCGGTGCGCAGCAGTTCCTGGTCGTCGACGAGCATCACGCGGATGGTCAAGGTGGCTCCTAAAGGGGGCGGTGGGTCAGTGTGCGGCCTTGAGCGGGAGGATGGCGCGGATCCGGAAGCCGCCGCCGGGGCGGGGGCCCACGTCGAGGCTTCCGCTGACCATGCCGACCCGCTCGCGCATGCCGATCAGGCCGTGGCCCAGGCCGTCCGCGCCGCCGGCGGTCAGCTTCTCGTCGGTGCTGCCGCGTCCGTCGTCCTCGACCAGGACGGCCAGCTCGCGTTCGCCGAAGTCGACCGCGACCCGGGCGTGCACGTCGGGGCCGCCGTGCTTGCGGACGTTGGTCAGCGCCTCCTGGACGATCCGGTAGACGGTGAGCTCGACGCCGCGCGGCAGCTCGCGGGGGTGTCCGGAGGTCGCGTAGTCCACCTGCAGCCCGGCGGTGCGGACCTGTTCCAGCAGTTCCGGGAGCTCCTCGACGCCGGGTTGGGGGACGTACTCCTCGGCGGTGTCGGAGGTGCGCAGCACGCCCAGCAGGCGGCGCATCTCGACCAGGGCCTGTCGTCCGGTGGAGGCGATCGTGCCGAGTGCCTCCTTCGCCTGTTGGGGGGAGTTGTCGAGGACGTACGCGGCGCCGTCGGCCTGGACGATCATCACCGAGACGTTGTGGGCGACCACGTCGTGCAGTTCGCGGGCGATCCGGGCGCGCTCGGCGGCGACCGCCACCTTGGCCTGGGCGTCCCGTTCGCGCTCCAGGCGGGCCGCGCGGTCCTCCAGCTCGGTGAGGTAGGCGCGGCGCACCCTGGTCAGTCGGCCCCAGGCCCAGCAGAGGATGAACGGGGTGCTCATCAGCAGGGTGATCAGTGCCGCCTCGCCGAAGCCGTACGGGTGGGTGTGCGCCTCGCCGGCGTTCACCGTCGTCTTCATCGGGTTCATCTGCCAGTACGTCAGCGGTCCGGCGGCCAGTCCGGCGGCCAGGGCCAGCCGGGAGGTCCACTTCTGGCCGAAGGCGGCGCCGGTGTAGGCGAAGACCAGGTAGGCGATGGCGGAGGCGCCCGGTTCGACGTCGGCGATCACCTGGGCGAGGGCGACACCGGTGGCGGCGGCGACGGCGACATCGGGGAAGCGCCGGCGGAAGACCATCAGCAGCGGCAGCAGCACCGCGACTAGGAGCTCGGCGTCGAGGTGCCAGCCGGTGTCGAACTCGTTGTTCGGCAGCAGGCCGAGGAACAGCACGATCGATGCCCATGCGGCGTCGACCACCAGGGGGTGACGGCGGAGCCAGGCGTTGAGTCGATGCACGTCTCAAGCCTAGGCAGTCGCGCGAGGTGCCCAGGTCCGCCGGTAGGGCGATCCGCCCTACTCCGTAGGTCGGAGACGCCCCTGCACCGGTTGGGAGGGGTTCCCGGAGCCCGGTAGCGTCCCGCCCCATGACTTGGATGCGGTGGGCGCCCGCCATGGAACAGGCCCTGTACGACCCGGACGGCGGCTTCTACCGCAGGCCGGAGGGCCCGGCCGGGCACTTCCGCACCTCGGTGCACGCCTCGCCGAGATTCGCCCGAGCGGTGGCCCGGCTGCTGCTCGAGGTTGACGTGGCCCTCGGCCGTCCGGAGGAACTGGCCCTGGTCGACGTCGGGGCCGGGCGCGGCGAGCTGCTGACCGGGGTGCTGGCCGAGCTGCCCGGCGAGGTGCTGGCGCGACTGCGCCCGTACGGCGTGGAGATCGCGGAGCGCCCGGCCGGCCTTCCGTCCACAGCCCTGTGGACGGACGAGCTGCCGCGCGGCCTGACCGGGCTGCTGTTCGCCAACGAGTGGCTGGACAACGTGCCGCTGGACGCCGGGGAGGTGGACGGCGAGGGGGTGCTGCGCTACGTCGAGGTGGACACCGCGACCGGTGCGGAGCGGTCCGGCGAGCCGGTCTCGGCGGCGGACGCGGCCTGGGCCGAGCGCTGGTGGCCGGTCGAGCGCCCCGGGGACTTCGTGGAGTTCGGCGGGCCCCGGGATGCGGCCTGGGCGCGGGCCGTGGCCGGGCTGGAGCGCGGTCTGGCCGTTGCCGTCGACTACGGGCACACGGCGGAGCGGCGACCGTTCCTCGGCACCCGCGCGGGCTTCCGGGAGGGCCGGGAGGTGGCCCCGGTGCCGGACGGCTCCTGCGACGTCACCGCGCACGTCGCGCTGGACGCGATCGCCGTGCCCGGTCTCCACAGCCTGTGGACAACCCAGCGCGAGGCCCTGCGCGCGCTCGGGGTGAGCGGCGCGCGCCCGTCGCTCGCGCTCGCCTCCACCGACCCGGCGGCGTACCTGCGGGCGCTGAGCGCCGCGGGGGAGGGGGCCGAACTCACCGACCCGAGCGGGCTGGGCGCCTTCGGCTGGCTGGTCCAGGCCGTCCACATGCCGGTACCGGCGAGCTTGGAGCCGGTGCCGGGATGGCAGACTCTGGGTTCATGAGGGAGACCACGGTCGGCATCGGGGCGGGAGCCGAGAACTTCACCGGCGAGGCGGGCACCACCGACATGGTGCTCAACATCGGCCCGCAGCACCCGGCCACGCACGGTGTGCTGCGGCTGCGCCTGCTGCTCGACGGCGAGCGGATCATCACCGCCGAGCCGGTGATCGGCTACATGCACCGGGGTGCGGAGAAGCTGTTCGAGGCCCGTGACTACCGACAGATCATCATGCTGGCCAACCGGCACGACTGGCTCTCCGCCTTCTCCAACGAGCTGGGCGTCGTCCTCGGCGTCGAGCGGATGCTCGGCATGGAGGTCCCCGAGCGGGCGGTCTGGGTCCGCACCCTGCTCGCCGAGCTCAACCGGGTGCTCAACCACCTGATGTTCCTCGGCTCCTACCCGCTGGAGCTCGGCGGGATCACCCCGATCTTCCACGCCTTCCACGGCCGCGAGGAGCTCCAGCACGTGCTGGAGGAGGCCTCCGGCGGCCGGATGCACTACATGTTCAACCGGGTCGGCGGCCTCAAGGAGGACCTCCCGGCCGGCTGGCTCGGCCGGGTCCGCGCCGCCGTTGCCAAGGTGCGCTCGGAGATGCCGGTCTTCGAGAACCTCGTCCTCGGCAACGAGATCTTCCGCGCCCGCACAGCCGGCGTCGGCGTCCTCACCAAGGCGCAGGCCGAAGCGTACGGGGTCAGCGGCCCGATCGCCCGGGCCAGCGGCCTCGACTTCGACCTGCGCCGCGACGAGCCCTACCTCGCGTACGGCTCGGAGGAACTGCGGCAGGTGCTCACCGTGGTCACCCGCGAGGAGGGCGACTGCCTGGCCCGCTTCGAGTGCCTGCTGGAGCAGACCCTCAACGCGCTGGACCTCGCCGACGCCTGCCTCGACAAGATCGCCACCCTGCCGCCCGGCCCGGTCAACCAGCGGCTGCCCAAGGTGCTCAAGGCGCCCGAGGGCAGCACCTACGCGTGGACCGAGAACCCGCTCGGGATCAACGGCTACTACCTGGTCTCGCGCGGCGACAAGACGCCGTGGCGGCTCAAGCTGCGCTCGGCCTCCTTCAACAACATCCAGGCGCTGACCGAGCTGCTGCCCGGGACGCTGGTCGCGGACATGGTGGCGATCCTCGGGTCGATGTTCTTCGTGGTCGGCGACATCGACAAGTAGGCCGGTACGACGAGTGGGTCACCCGGCCTTGGGCTTCTTGGCCGGGTCTGCCGGGTGCGGAGCCACCTTCCGGTCGCCCTTGGTGGCGATCCGCTCCTCGCACAGCCGGGCCAGCACGTCGTAGCCCGCCTTGCCCATCAGCTCGGTGAGCTCGGGGCGGTAGCTGACGTACACCGGCTCCGCGCCCTGGTGCGCGGCCGGCGCCCCGGTGCACCACCAGTGCAGGTCGTGTCCGCCCGGGCCCCAGCCGCGGCGGTCGTACTCGCCGATCGAGACCTGGAGGTAGCGGGTGTCGTCGGGGCGGTCGATCCAGTCGTAGGTGCGGCGGATCGGCAGCTGCCAGCAGACGTCCGGCTTGGTCTCCAGTGGCTCGCGGCCCTCCTTGAGGGCCAGCGCGTGCAGGGCGCAGCCGGCGCCGCCCGCGAAATCCGGGCTGTTCACGAAGATGCAGGCGCCGTTGACCCGGCGGGTCTGCCGGTCGCCGTCCTCGTCCAGCATGGTGATGCCGCCGTCGGACTTGATCCGGCCCTTGGCGTCGGTGCCCTCGGCGAAGTTCTCCCACAGCTCGGGGGTCAGCCGCGCCGCGTGTCCCAGGACGCGCTTCTCGTCGTCCTCGTCCGAGTAGTGGGCGCCCAGCGTGCAGCAGCCGTCCGACTCGCCGCGGCCCTCGCGGATGCCGTGGCAGCCCTGGCCGAAGACGCAGGACCAGCGGGAGGTCAGCCAGGTGAGGTCGCAGCGGAAGACCTGCTCCTCGTCGGCGGGGTCGGCGAACTCGACCCAGGCGCGCGGGAAGTCGAGCGGGACCTCGTCGCGCGGGATCTCGCGGCGCAGGGTCGGCATCGCGAGGTCGACGGGGGCGGGGGAGGCCTTGGGCTTCGCCTTGGCCTTCTTCTTGGACGTTTCTGCTGGTGCCACCCGGCAAGGGTAGAGCTTCGCGGGGGCGTACGGGCCGGTGGCCGAGCCCGCAGCCGCGCCCGGAGTGGCGCCCGGGTGGGCTCCGGGCGGCGTGAAGGCGGGGTGAAGAGGTCCGGCGGTCGGTCCGGGAGGGGCGGGAGGGTGCCTAGGATGGCGGCCGGTCCGCTACGGGGAGGTACGGGATGGCAGGCGGCAGCACCGGGAAGTCCGACGGCGGCAGCGGCGGGTTCGTCATCAAGCCGTGGGAACTGCGCGGCGAGGGGAGGGAGTTCGAGAAGATCGGGCGCGAGCTGGGCAAGGCCGCCGACGCCCTGGAGGAGGGGCTCACCGCGCTCGGCACGCCCTGGGGCGCAGACAAAGCGGGCAGCGCCTTCGCCGCCGTGTACGGTCCGGCGCACGGTGAGCTCCTCGGTGGGCTCAAGGGGTTGGCCGGCGGAGTGGGCCGGGTCGGGGCCGGGCTGCACGCGATGGCGGAGCGGACCACCGACACCGACACCTCGACGGCGGACGGCTTCGGGGGGAAGGCCCGACCGGCGGTCAACCCGCCGGGGGTGTCACCCGCGGTGTATTCGGTTGCCGGGTCGGCAACCCCGGGGGCGGCGCCGGTCGTCCCCAAGGACATGTCGGTCTGACCGGCCCGGCTCGAAGGGGGAGATGCGCGTGTCCCGGAAACTGCCCGACGAACTGGTCCCGCTCCTGGCCAGGACCGGCCAGTCCTGGCCGCAGGCCGACGAGGAGGGGCTGCGCAAAGCAGCCGCGCTCTGGCGGGAGTTCGGCTCCGAGGCGGACCGGCTGACCCGCCGCTGCGGGGAGTCCGTCCAGCGGGTGACCGCCGACAACTCCGGTCACGCGGTCGAGTCCTTCAGCGCGTACTGGCAGACCTTCAGCGGCGGCGGCAAGGGCCATCTGGACGACGCCCACACCGCGGTCGGGCTGGTCGGCACCGCCTTCGACACCGCCGCCCGGGCCGTGGACAGCTGCAAGGCGGAGATCATCGCCACCCTGCAGAACCTGGCGGCCGAGCTCAAGCAGGCCCAGGAGCAGGCCGCCAAGGTCCAGCAGACCGCGGCCTCGGTCGCCACGGCGGCGAAGACCGACCACGGGCCCGGCCGGACCGGGGTGTTCGGCGGCCTGCAGAAGGCCGTCGCCGGCGTCGCCGACGACGTGAGGAACGCCGCCACCACCCAGGTCGCCACCGGCGTCGAGGACGTCGCGGTCGAAGCGGCCGGGCTGAAGATCGCCGGCCTGCTCGCCGAACTCGGCCGCAGCATGAAGGACGCCCTGTCCACCGCGCTCAAGGAGCCCGCCGCCGTCGCCCTGCTGCGGCTCGGTACCGCCTCCGGCACGGGGATCACCTCCGCCTCCTTCCGCACCAAGGGCGGCTTCGACCCGCGCGCCGCCGGACTGCCCGCCGCGCTCGGCGAGCCCGGCGTGCTCGGGGCGGACGGCACCGGGCTGGTCCTGCTCCCCGGCAAGGACGGCAAGCCCGTGGTCGGCGTGCCCGGGCTCAGCGTCAAGGTCGACGCCCACGGACAGCCCGTTCTCGGCGTGGACGGCAAACCCGTCATCCTGCGCTCCGACGGCACCCAGGTCGCCGACGCCACCGGGCTGGTGGTGCTGACCGGGCCGGACGGCAAGCCGGTGGTCGGGGTCTCGGACCTGGCCGTCCAGCGGGACGGGCACGGGAAGCCGGTGCTCACCGGCGAGGCGGGCGAGGAACTGCACGGGCTCGCGCTGGCGGACCTGACGGACCCGCGGGACGCGAAGGGGGATCCGAAGGCCGACCCGAAGGCGGACCCGAAGGCCTCGGGCCTGGTGACGGTGTCGGCCGCGGTGCCGGTGGCGGATCCGACGGTGGTGCCGTCCGTGGTCTCCTGCGCGGCCTCGGCTCCGTCCGAGGCCGCGGCCGATCCGGTGGCGGCCTCCGCTCCGGCGGCCGGCCCCTCGCACCCGGGGTCGCACCGGGGCGCGGCAGCCGCCTCCGCCGACTGGTCGCCGCCCGCAGCGTGGGACGACGGTCCGGCGGTCCGGGCGGCCTCGGTGCCCTCGCACCAGGGCGGCGGGTCGGTGGCCGCGAGCTGGTCGGACGGGGACTACCCGCTCCAGGCGCCCGCGCACAACGGCGGCGGCGGTGGCGGTGGCGGCAGCGCGCCGGTGACCGTACGGACGGACTCGGTGAGCGCGCCGCCCGCGCCCTCCGTCTCGCCGTCCGTCGGCGGTCCCGGCTACAGCCCGGCGCCGGACGCGCCCTCGCCGGTCCGGCAGGTCGGAGTGGTCGGGGTGGCCGGGCAGTTCGGGACGCCGGCGTACGCGGGCGGCTACCCGGTGGCCGGTCCGGTCGGCACCGTCGGGCCCGGGCCGCTCGCGGTCGGCGTCGGCGGGGCCCCCGTGCATGTGGCGGCCCCCTTCGGCAGCGGCGTCGGTGCGGGAGCGCCCGGCGGCGTCGTGGGCGGCGTTCCCGCCGCCGGCGCGCCGGCGGCCGGTGCCCCCGCCACCGGAGCCCCCGGAGTCGTCGAGCCCCGACCCGGCGCACCCCGCCCCCCGGTCGGCGTCGCGCCGCACCCGGTCGCGCCCGGCCCGGTCGCCGCGCCGCCACCCCCGGCCGAGCCGCCGATCGTCGGCCCCACCCCGGTCATCGGCCGGCCCGAGTCGCACCACGTCGACGGCCGCCGCCGGGACACCGCCGCGGGCCTCGCCGACCCGACCCTGGCCTGGGGCGCCGTCCCGGTCGCCACCGCCCACGCGATGGCGCTCCAACTCGCCCTGCGGGCCCGACGCGGCCCGCTCGCCGACGACCAGGAAGCCCGGCTGCGCACCATCGCGGACAGCCGCCCGTACGGCCTGCCCGGCGGACTCGGACCGGTCGACCCCGCGCACCAGGCCGAACTCGAACGCCGAGTGCCCCGCGACGAGGACGACCTGCCGGCCCGCCACCCCGACCCGGCCGTCGGCGGCTGGACCGAGGCCGTCAACGTCGGCGGCCACCGCGATCCCGGCCGTGCCAACAACAGCCTGGAGATCGCCCTCTCCGCCGTCGACACCTACACCGGCCGCCCCACCTGTGCCGCCCCGCGCATCCCCACCGAGGGCGACGCCGGCGAACGCGGCGGCCGCGACCGCGCCGAACGTGAGCTCGGCGCCCCCTTCCGCGACCTCGGCGACGGCGGCCAGGCCTTCGACCGCCTCGCCGCCGAACTCCGCCGCGCCGGCCACGGCGCCCAGGCCGTCCTCCTCACCCTGGACGCCTACGGCCGCCCCCACGCCTGGAACGCCGTCAACCACCGGAACGCCGTCACCTACCTCGACCACCAACTCGCCCGCCACGGCCCCGCCCCCCTCCACCCCGCCGCCCAAGGCCTCTGGGCCATCGCCCTGACCCCCGAAGGCCGCCCCCTCGACCTGGCCGCTGCCTGAGCTCTCCCTGACTGCATCGAGGCCTTCGGCTCGAACTGACTGCGGCGTGGGCTCGCCCGTGGTGGGCCGGCCCCGGCCGCAGCGGGCGTCGGCACGATGCCGTGGGGGCGGGGGCTGGATGATGGTGGGGTTTCGACTCGATGACGGGGGTGGATGGGTGATCTCGCGGGCGCAGGCGGTGGAGGCGGGGCATCGGTGGATCAACGGGGATCTGCCGCAGGGGGCCGGGACGGTGCGGCGGGTGTGTGCGCACGAGTTCGAGCTCGGGTGGGTGGTTTGGGCGGAGCCGGTGCGGCTGGAGGTGGATCCGCGGACGGGGGAGCGGCGGGCGCCGGAGGAGGTGGGGGCCGCGTGTGCGGTGGTGGACCGGGAGAGCGGGCGGTTCACGGTGTGGCCGTCGGTGCCGGTGGACGAAGTGGTGGGGCTCTACCGGGACTTCGTGGGTGCGGGCGGGTACGACCCGACGCTGCCGCCGGCGACCGGTCGGGGTGCCCGGGCCGAGCTGACGTACCGGGACGCCGCCGGCGAGACCGGCTCGTTGGCCTTGTGGTCGGCCGCCGGCCTGCCGCACCCGGCGCTGCGCGGCTGGTGGTGGCTGCGGGAGCAGGGCATCGCCGCCGAGGACGTGCTGGCCGTACGGACGGACCTGCGGCTGAGCGCGCTGCCCGGCGGCTACTGGGCGTACGCGCTGGCGGCCGAACTCCCGCACCTCCGGCCGGACTCCGACCTTCCGTACGGCCCCCGGTTCGACCATCGCGCGGCCGCCGTGCGGGAGTTGCCCGCGCGGCCGGACGGTCCGGCCCGCAACCGGGTGCCGTTCCCGCGCGCGGCGGCGCCGCGGCCGCCGGAGGCGGACCAGGACCTGGCCCGGCGGCTGGCCGAGCGGTTCGGCCCGGCCGGTGTGCAGCGCTTCGACCCGGCGGACGTGGCGCGGGCCGAGCTACCCGGGGACGCGGCCGCGCTGCTGCTGGCGGTGGGGGTGCCGGTCGCCGTCGAGGGCTTCTTCGCGCTGCACCACCCGAGGGTGGAGGCGATCGCGGACGGCTCCCGCGCGGGCACCGTCCTGCCGCCGCTCGCCGCGCACCTCGCGTCGCTCGGCCGGGGCACCCGGATGGCCGAGCGCGAGCGGCTCGCGCTCGGCGGGCAGCTGGTGCTGGGCACGGACGGCTGGGCGGCCGTCACCCTCGACACCCGGCTGGGCACCGTCCAGGCGGTCGACCCGGACTACGCGACCGCCCGTCACTGCAATGCCGACCTGCGCGCCTTCGTCCGCTGCCTGGAGCTGTTCGCCGGCTGGTGGCCGACGCTGCGCGGGCTCGACCCGGCGGCCGCGGGCGAGGCGGTGGACGCCCTGCAGCGTGGTCTCGCGGAGCTGGACGGTACGGTCTACGGCGATCCGGAGAACTGGTGGGCCGTCGTCGTGGAGCAGTTGTGGGACGGTCTGCTCTGATGGAGGGCCGATGACGGGACGTCGGTCCGCGGGCCCGGGAACCGGACACCGGCCCCGGGCTGTCGGAACGATCAGATGACCGCGAAGCAGATGTACCGAAGCAGCAGCGCCCCGAGGACGTCGCCCGGATCGCCCGGCTCGCGGCCGGCAGCAAGGCGCACGTCATCCTGTACTCCTTCTCCGCCGAGACCTGCGTCAGGCCCACGCAGTCGCGCCGGCCCTGCCGGTGGTGCTGATCCAGGGCGGCGGGATCGCAGGGAACCCGGGCGACCTCACGCCGGACGGCATCGCCCTGGACACCGGCCTGGCCACCGCCGCCCGGATCGCCGCCGAGCGCAAGGCCGGGCGCGAGGTGTACGTCTGGACGCTGGACGACGAGGAGTCCTGGCAACTGATGACGGCCCGGGACGCCGACAGACCTGATCACCGACACCCCGGGCCCGGCCCGCCGCTGGGTGGACACCGACTGCCGTACCGAGCGCGGGTCGGACCGCGCGGGCCCCAGGGCGTGTCTGACAATTCCTGCCGGGCGCGAATTGTCTGACACGCCCTGGGGCACACGGAACGGTCGCCCGGCCTTGCACCGCAGTGGCCGGGACCAGCGCGAATACCGTCACCACCGATCTCCGTCGGGGCCGGATCGCGTAGCGTGGAGAGTTATGCGACTCGGTGTGCTCGACGTAGGTTCCAACACGGTCCACTTCCTCGTGGTGGACGCCCATCCGGGTGCCGCCCCGTTGCCCGCGTACTCGCACAAGGCCGAGCTGCGCCTGGCCGAGCTGCTGGACGACTCCGGCGCGATAAGCGAGGCCGGCATCGAGCGGCTGGTCGGCCACGTCACGTCCTCGCTGCGGGTCGCCGAGGACAAGGGCGTGGTCGACATCCTGCCCTTCGCCACCTCCGCCGTCCGCGAGGCCGCCAACGGGGAGCAGGTGCTGCGCCGGGTCGCCGCCGAAACCGGGGTCGAGCTGCGGGTGCTCTCCGGGCAGGACGAGGCCCGGCTGACCTTCCTGGCCGTCCGTCGCTGGTTCGGCTGGTCCTCGGGCCGGCTGCTCAACCTGGACATCGGCGGCGGCTCGCTGGAGATCGCCTGCGGCCTGGACGAGCAGCCCGACGTCGCCTGCTCGCTGCCACTGGGCGCCGGCCGGCTGACCGCCGGCTGGCTGCCCGGGGACGTCGCCGACCCGGACGGGCTGCGCGAGCTGAGGCGGCACATCCGGGCCGAGATCGCCAACGTCGTCGGCGAGATCTCCCGGCTCGGGCCGCCGCAGCACGCCGTCGCCACCTCCAAGACCTTCAAGCAACTGGCCCGGATGACCGGTGCCGCCCCCGCCGACGCCGGCCCGTACGCCGACCGCCGGCTCACCCGCGCCGGGCTGTCGGCCTGGCTGCCGCGGCTGTCCACGATGACCGTCGCCCAACGTGCGCAGATCCCCGGCGTCTCCGAGGGCCGGGCCAAGCAGCTGCTGGCCGGGGCGCTGGTCGCGGACGCCGCGATGGACCTGTTCGGCCTGGAGGAGCTGGACGTCTGCCCGTGGGCGCTGCGCGAGGGCGTCATCCTGCGCCAGCTGGACGCCATGGACAGCCCCGCCGACCGGCGCCGCCCCGCCCTGACCTTGTAGGGCATGTCCGGCTCAGCCGCAGAGCACGTGCCGCCGGTCACTGCCGGGCGTCCGGTCCCGTTCGGCGTGTGCTCCGCTTACGCTGTCTCCCGTGGTGCAACCAGCGGGCGAGGACGGGACGCGGGAGGGCCGCGCTCCCGGTGACGGGCAGCCGCGGCCGGACAGCACGCGCCGCAGGCTCGGCAAGGCCGGGCTCGGCAAGGCGGTCAAGGGCGCCACCGCGGCGCAGGCCGCCAAGGCCGTCCAGGTGGCCCAGCGCACCGCGAAGAAGGCCGCCGCGACGACCGTCGAGAAGGCTGCGGCCAAGAAGAGGGCCGCCGCGACGACCGTCGAGAAGGCTGCGGCCAAGAAGAGGGCCGCCGCGACGACCGTCGAGAAGGCTGCGGCCAAGAAGAGGGCCGCCGACAAGGCCGGGAAGACCGCCGAGAAGACCGGAAAGACCGCCGAGAAGGCCGGGAGGGCCGCCGAGAAGCGGACCGGAACGGCCAAGGAGCAGCCCCGGGAGACCCGCACCGCCCGGGCCGCCGGCGCCGCCAAGGCCGCCGTCCAGTCGGTGCGCTCGGTCAAGGCCGCCAAGCGCGACGCCGCCCGCCCGCCGTTGCTGCGCACCACCGACCGGCTGGTGCTGCCCCAGCACCCCACCCTGCACATCCCCGACACCAAGGTGGCCCTGTCCACCGCCTCGGTGTACCCGGCCAGCACCGCCGTCGCCTTCGAGCTGGCCGCCAAGCTCGGCTACGACGGGGTCGAGGTGATGGTCTGGAACGACCCGGTCAGCCAGGACGTCGACGCCCTGCGCCGGCTCTCCGACGCCCACCAGCTGCCGATCCTGGCCGTGCACGCGCCCTGCCTGCTGATCACCCAGCGGGTGTGGACCACCGACCCGTGGACCAAGCTGGTCCGGGCCCGGGCGGCGGCCGAGAAGCTCGGCGCGAGCGCCGTGGTCGTCCACCCGCCGTTCCGCTGGCAACGCCAGTACGCCCGCGAGTTCGTCGAGGGCATCAACCGGATGGCGGGCGAGACCGACGTCCGCTTCGCCGTCGAGAACATGTACCCGTGGCGCTACCGCGACCGCGAGGTGCTCGCCTACGCCCCCGGCTGGGACGTCACCGACGAGGAGTACCGGCACTTCACCATCGATCTCTCGCACGTCGCCACCTCGCGGATCGACACCTTCGCGATGGTCGAGCGGATGGGCGAGCGACTCGCCCACGTCCACCTGGCCGACGGCAGCGGCTCCGGCAAGGACGAGCACCTGATCCCCGGCCGGGGCAAGCAGCCCTGCGCCGAGCTGCTGGAACGCCTGGCCCGCACCGGCTTCGACGGCCACGTGGTCCTGGAGGTCAACACCCGCCGTTCCGCGTCCCCCGCCGAACGCGAGGCCGACCTGGCCGAGGCCCTCGCCTTCACCCGCTTGCACCTGGCCACCCCCTCGCGCGTACGCTGAGGCCCGGCCGACGTGGGCGCGAACGTCCTTGCGGAGGGGGAGCTGTGACGAAGGATCGGCTGTTCAGTGAGCTCGGCAACTTCCGGGAGCTGGCCGAGAGCTTCGGCTCGGTGGCCGCCGAGTACGACGCGGCGCGCCCGAGCTACCCGGACGAACTGTTCGACGAGCTGGAGCGGCTCTGGGGGCACGGCCTCAAGGAGGCCCGGGTCCTGGACGTCGGCGCCGGCACCGGCATCGCGACCCGGCTGCTGGCCGCCCGCGGCGCGGACGTGATCGCCGTCGAGCCCTACGCCGGGATGGCCGCCCAGCTGCGGGCCGCTTCGCCGCGGCTGCCGCTGGTCCGCGGCAACGGCGACGACCTGCCCTTCCACGACGGCTCCGCCGACCTGATCACGTACGCCCAGGCCTTCCACTGGACCCGCCCCGAGCACTCCGTCCCGGAGGCGATCCGGGTGCTGCGGCCCGGCGGCGCGCTCGCCGTCTGGTGGAACGTGCACGACGAGACCGTGCCCTGGGTCCGCGCCCGGGTCGAGCGGCTGACCGCCGCGCTGCCCGGCCGCTACCACGGCTACGGCCGGATCACCGAGCACACCGGCCACTTCGCCCCGGCCGGGCTGGCGGTCGGGCACGCCCGGCTGCGCTGGGAGCGGCGGGTCACCGTCGAGCACGTGCTCACCGACCTCACCTCCCGTTCCTTCCTGGCCTCGCTCACCCCCGAGGAGCGCGCCCCGATCCTGGCCGTCGAACGGGAGGCCCTGCGCGCCGACTTCCCGGACGGCGTCGTGGTCGAGCCCTTCACCCTGGACCTCACCGTGGCCGTCAAGCGGGGCTGACCCGGCGTGCCCGCATCCCGGACGGACTGTCCGCCGGCCGGACGGCGGGCGTAGGCTCGGTAGCCACCAGCGGCCCCCCGCACCCCTCTCCCGCGGGGCGCCGTCGAGAGCCTCGAAGGAGTGGAGCACAGTGCCCGAGCTGAGGTCCCGTACGGTCACCCACGGTCGCAACATGGCAGGCGCCCGGGCGCTTCTCCGGGCGGCCGGCGTAGCCCGCGAGGACTTCGGCAAGCCGATCATCGCAGTCGCCAACTCCTTCACCGAGTTCGTCCCCGGCCACACCCACCTGCAGCCGGTCGGCCGGATCGTCTCCGAGGCGATCAAGCAGGCGGGCGGCATCCCGCGCGAGTTCAACACCATCGCCGTGGACGACGGCATCGCGATGGGCCACGGCGGCATGCTCTACTCGCTGCCCTCGCGCGACCTGATCGCCGACTCGGTCGAGTACATGGTCAACGCGCACTGCGCCGACGCGCTGATCTGCATCTCCAACTGCGACAAGATCACCCCGGGCATGCTGATGGCCGCGCTGCGCCTCAACATCCCGACCGTCTTCGTCTCCGGCGGCCCGATGGAGGCCGGCAAGGCCACCCTGGTCGACGGCACCGTGCGCAAGCTGGACCTGGTCGACGCGATCTCCCAGGCGGTCAACGAGAACGTCTCCGACGAGGACATCGCGATCATCGAGGAGAACGCCTGCCCGACCTGCGGCTCGTGCTCCGGCATGTTCACCGCCAACTCGATGAACTGCCTGACCGAGGCGATCGGCCTCTCGCTGCCCGGCAACGGCTCGGTGCTCGCCACCCACACCGCCCGCCGGGCGCTGTACGAGAAGGCCGGGCAGACCGTCGTCGGGATCGCCAACCGCTACTACGGCCAGGACGACGCCTCGGTGCTGCCGCGCGCGATCGCCACCCGCGCCGCCTTCGAGAACGCCATGGCCCTGGACATCGCCATGGGCGGCTCGACCAACACCATCCTGCACCTGCTCGCCGCCGCCCAGGAGGCCGAGCTGGACTTCGACATGCGGGCCATCGACGCCGTCTCCCGCAGGGTGCCCTGCCTGTCCAAGGTCGCGCCCAACGGCTCGTACTACATGGAGGACGTGCACCGGGCCGGTGGCATCCCGGCCATCCTCGGCGAGCTGTACCGCGCCGGGCTGCTCAACGAGGACGTCCACACCGTGCACGCCGACTCGCTCGCCGAGTGGCTCAAGACCTGGGACGTGCGCGGCGGTTCGCCCTCCGCCGAGGCCGTCGAGCTGTGGCACGCCGCCCCCGGCTGCGTCCGCTCCGCCGAGGCCTTCTCGCAGTCCGAGCGCTGGGAGTCACTGGACACCGACGCCGCCAAGGGCTGCATCCGCAGCGTCGAGCACGCCTACTCGGTCGAGGGCGGCCTCGCGGTGCTGTACGGAAACCTCGCCGAGGACGGCTGCATCGTGAAGACGGCCGGCGTGGACGAGTCGATCTGGACCTTCAGCGGCCCGGCCGTCGTGGTCGAGTCGCAGGAGGACGCGGTCGAGGCCATCCTCGCCAAGCGCGTCAAGGAGGGCGACGTCGTCGTCATCCGCTACGAGGGCCCCAAGGGCGGTCCGGGCATGCAGGAGATGCTCTACCCGACCTCCTTCCTCAAGGGCCGCGGCCTCGGCAAGGCCTGCGCGCTGGTCACCGACGGCCGCTTCTCCGGCGGCACCTCGGGCCTGTCCATCGGCCACGCCTCCCCGGAGGCGGCCTCCGGCGGCACCATCGCGCTGGTCGAGGACGGCGACACCGTCGCCATCGACATCCCGGGCCGGAAGATCTCCCTGGAGGTGCCGGAGGAGGTCCTCGCCGAGCGTCGCCGAGCCCTGGAGGCCGCGGGCGGCTACCGGCCGAAGAACCGCGACCGCCAGGTCAGCCAGGCGCTGCGGGCCTACGCGGCGATGGCCACCTCGGCGGACAAGGGCGCCGTCCGGGACGTCAGCAAGCTCGGCTGACGCTGTGCCACTGGTGCATTACGATGGGTAGGTCCTCGGTGATAGCCAAGCCGAGGACCTGCACATCTGTTCCAAACGGCCGCAGGGCATGCGGTTGCAGGGCGTGGAGACCTCAGCATTAGCTGGTCCGTGAAGCGCCAACCAGGACGGCGGGTGACCGCCCGACCAATCCGGTCGCAAGTCCGGAGGGAATCCTTGGCGTTTGGCCAGGGAGGAAGTCAAAATCGAGGGCGTGAGCGAGCAGCCCCCCACCCCCGCCCCCAAGGCCGCCGGCGCCCCCGAGCCTGACCCGATCCGCTTCTTCGGCACCAGCTGGCTGAACCGGGACGACGGCTACTGGCTGCGCCGGGTCGGCGTCTCGGTCGGCGCCCTGGTCGCCACCGCCGCCGCCGTGCTGGTGCTGCGCTTCGGCGTCGAGGGCGTCGCGCTCTCCGACAACGGCGGCTTCCTCAACGGGCTGCTGACCGCAGCCGTCGCGGTCTGCTCGATGATGGCCGTCCTGCGCACCTGGAAGGTGCTCACCGAGGGCAAGGACCAGCTGACCGGCTGGATGGCCGAGGACAAGTCGCTCGGCGCGGTCTGGCTGATCGGCGGAGCCGGCACCCTGGCCGCCTACTTCGCCCGCAGCCTGGTCGAGGCCCCCGGCGAGGGGGTCAAGCGGGCCGCCTACCAGCGGGCCGTCGAGCAGCACGGGAAGCGCCGGGCCGGCCGCAGCGGCCGGCCCGGCGGGAAGCGCAAGGGCTGATCGTCAGGTGCGGCTGACCGAGCCGCACTCGTTGGTCTGCTGGATGTCCTTGCTGCGGTCGTACGGGTCGACCGCGGGGCCGGTCGGTCGGGAGCCGGGAGTGTCCGGTTGCAGCTCGGCGAACTGGTCGAACTGCGGGTGGAAGTAGCCGTCGTAGACGCCGCAGGCCGAGTTGGCGGGGTCCGTCTGGTTACTGGCGTACGCGAGCTTCTTGGGGTCGGCCTGGTAGCGGCCCGGGTCGTAGAAGCGGAACGTGTCCACCCGGCGCACGATGGTGCGGGCGGTCCAGGTGTCCCCGGGCACGTCGGCGGCCGGCGTGAGCAGGCCCGCCGGCTTGGCCGTGCCGTCCTTGGGCGAGCCCGGCTTCGTCGGCTGCGGGGCGCTGGTCGACGGCTGGGGCGACATGGCCCGCTTGGCGGCCTCCGGGCCGGGACGCAGCGCGTACACATAGGTGAAGTCGGTGTGGACCAGGACGCCCTTGGCTCCGTCGCTCTCGTAGGTCATCCGGCCCTGCACCTTGACCACGTCGCCCACCGGAACGGCGTCGCGCGGGTCGAAGCGGCTGAACCAGCTGGTCGGGTCGTTCTCCTTGGACGGGTTGTCCAGAGCACCGGTCGCACCGTCCCGTTCCTCCCGGTCCAGCATCGCGAGCGCGGAGTCCGGCCGGCCGCCCGCGAGCACCTTCGGGTCCAGGTTGGCGGCGGTCAGGTAGTCCTTGACCAGCCGCAGCTGGGCGGCGACCTCGTCGGCGGAGAAGCCTTGGCGTCGGGGAGCACGAAGGCCTCCGCGCCGTTCGGCCAGCCCTCGGCGGGGGAACCGGCCCACGGGTGGTTCACCGTCGGCTGCTTCTCGTCGACCTTCGGCGGCGCCGTGGTCGGCTTGGCCGTCTCCGGGGCGACGGTGGGTACCGGGGCGGCCGAGGAGCCGTTCCCGCCGAAGTGGTCCGAGTACCAGGTGCGCAGCCCGTCGATGTTGAGCGCCGCCAGCAGCACCGCGATGGTCAGCACCACGAACAGCGGCGTGCGCCAAGCCGGTTGACGGCGGCGGGCCGGGCGCGGGTTGCCCCAGGGGTCGACCACCTGGAGCTTGGGCTTGCGCCCGAACCGGCGCTTCGGCTGCGGGCCGTCGTTGACGGAGCGACGGCCGCCCGGGTCGACCGGCGGGGTGTGCTTCCAACGGGCGGTCAGCATCCGGGTGCGCCCGGACTGCTCCTTCACGGTGGCGGACTTGATGAAGTCCTCGTCCAGGACGAGGTCTGCGAACGGGTCCTTCCCGCCCGCTTCGGACGGGTCGGACCCGCCCGGCTCGCGGCCCTCGGAGGGGCGCGGTTCCGGATCTTCGGCTATCGGCATCGCGCCAGTATGCCGACGGGGTGTGACGATTCGTCGATCGGGGGTGCTCGGTGTGGTGAACTCGTGTGCGGAGCGGGCGCTTTCATCATTCTTTGTCCAGAAACGCGCCGATGTCCGACGGCCGGTCAGCCCTTGCGGCGGGCCTCCTTCACCCCGTTCACCACCCCGGCGATCGCCAGCAGGACGCCGACCGGGATGAGCGAGACGAAGAACGCGCCGAGCAGGCCGGCGTCGCCGAGGAACAGCTGCGCCAGCATGTTCAGCACCAGCAGCCCGCCCGCCGCCGGGAGCGCCGACTGCCACGGGTGCTCGCGGGTCCACCGCCGCAGCCTCCGGTCGCCGGTGTCCCGGCGCAGCTGTCCGCCCGCCCAGGCGGTCAGGAAGAAGAAGAACAGACCCCAGCTGGCCGGTTCGGCCAGCATGCTCAGCGACCAGTCGCCGGAGATCGCCTCGACCCCCAGGGTGGTCGCCCCCACCACCGCACCGACTCCCGCGGCCGTCCGCCACGGGCCCATCGTCGCCGAGGCGGCGGCGAGTTGCCGGTTCTCACGTCGGGACATCTCGTCGTGTGCCATGGCTCCACGGTGCGCCCGTACCGGCCCGGAGGCCATAGGGGAAACCCCGGAGTTTTCTCCCTAGGGGCACGGCTCCTCCGGCCCGCCGGGGACCACGGACCGGATGGTCCCGACGGGCGTCGCCGCGCGGTGCGAGGATGGCCGCAGTACCGAGGCAAGGAGCGGACCATGGGCAGCAGCGCAGCGCACGGACAGAAGATCGCCTTCCTGGGCACCGGCAAGATCGGCGAGGCCCTGCTCTCCGGTCTGCTGCGGGCCGGCAAGGACCCGGCGGACGTCCTGGTGACCGCCCGCCGCCCCGAGCGCGCCGCCGAACTCACCGCCCGCTACGGCGTGGTGGCGGTCTCCAACGCCGAGGCGGCCAAGCTGGCCGACACCCTGATCCTCGCGGTCAAGCCCCAGGACATGGGCACCCTGCTGGAGGAGCTGGCTCCGCACATCAGCCCGGACCGGCTGGTGATCTCGGCCGCGGCCGGTGTTCCGACCGCCTGGTTCGAGGAGCGGCTGGCGGCCGGCACCCCGGTGGTTCGGGTGATGCCCAACACGCCGGTGCTGGTGGACGAGGGGATGAGCGTCATCTCCGGTGGCTCGCACGCCACCGAGGAGCACCTGGTGCGCGCCGAGGAGATCTTCAGCTCGGTCGGCAAGGCGCTGCGTCTGCCCGAGTCCCAGCAGGACGCGGCCACCGCGCTGTCCGGCTCCGGCCCGGCCTACTTCTACTTCCTGGTCGAGGCGATGACGGACGCGGGCATCCTGCTCGGCCTGCCCCGGCACGTGGCGCACGACCTGATCGTGCAGTCCGCGATCGGCGCCTCGGTGATGCTGCGCGACTCCGGCGAGCACCCGGTGAAGCTGCGCGAGGCGGTCACCTCCCCGGCCGGCACCACCATCGCGGCGATCCGCGAGCTGGAGAACCACGGTGTGCGGGCAGCGCTGCTGGGCGCCCTGGAGGCGGCCCGGGACCGCTCCCGGGAGCTGGCCTCCGGCGGCAAGTGACCCGCGACAGAAGTCCCTGCACAACCCCTCCCGCAATCGCGGCGCACCGCCTACGCTCTCGCCAACATCGTCCTACCGGTCGGTAGCGAGGTTGCCTGGAGGTCCGCATTGAGTGCCGTGCCGTCCGTTCGGCCCTTCTCGTCCCCGGTGGCGCACGGCCTGCGCGTCGGGCGGGCCGCGCTCGCCGTCAGCTTCCTGCTCCAGGGCACCACCTTCGCGCTGCTGGTCACCTGCATCCCGGAGATCCAGCACCGGTACGGGCTGAGCGACGGGCTGCTGCCGGTCTTCCTGGCCGCCGTGCCGATCCTGGCCGGGGTGGGTTCGATCCTCTCCGAGCAGCTGGTGAGGCGCACCGGTGCCCGGGCGGTGCTGCGGGTGGTCCAGCCGGCCGTCTGCCTCAGCCTCGCGGGCGTCGGCCTCGGCGACACGCTGTGGCAACTCGCGCTCGCGCTGGGCGCGTTCGGGCTGCTGGTGGGCGCGCTGGACGCCAGTATGAACATGCTCGGGGTGGGCCTGCAGCACCGCTACGGCCGCTCGATCATGATCGGCTTCCACGCCGCGTTCAGCCTCGGCGGCATCCTCGGCGCGGCGATCGCGGGCCTCGGCTCGCACTACGACCTCGGGCTGCCGGTGCTGTTCGGCACGGCCGCCGCGGTGGTCGCCCCGCTCGCGGTGCTGACCGGCACCCGCTTCGCCGGTCCGGCCGAACTCGGCGACGCCGTCCGGGAGGCCGCCGAGGCCGCCGCCCGAACCATCCCCTGGCGGCCGCTGCTGCCGCTGTGCCTGGCGATGGCCTTCGCCTACATCGCGGACGCCTCGGTCTCCAACTACAGCGTCAAGTACCTCACCGACGGCCTGGGCAGCCGGGACGACCTGGCCAAGCTCTCCTACCTCGGCTACATGGTCGCGATGCTGCTCGGCCGCGCCCTGGGCGACCGGGCGGTGCAGCGCTTCGGCGCCGTCCCGGTGGTGCGCACGGGCGCCGCGGTGGCCGCGCTCGGCTTCGGGCTGGCGGCCGTGGCGCCCGCCGCCTGGGCGGGCATCGCCGCCTTCACCGTGCTCGGCCTCGGCATCTGCGCGATCATCCCGCAGGTGTTCGCGGCCGGCGGCCGGCTCTTCCCGGCCGACTCGGACGCCGCCGTGGCCCGGCTCAACCTCTTCAACTACGTGGGCTTCCTGATCGGTTCGCCGCTGGTCGGGGCGATCGCCGACGCGAGCTCGTACCGCTGGGCGCTGCTCGCCCCGATGCTGCTGGTGCTCGCCGTCCTGCCGCTGGCCGAGCGCTTCGCCCCGGCACCGGCGACCGTGCCCGCCCCCGCGTAGATCGACAACGGGGCCGGGGCGGACGGACGGGGTCAGCCGATGACGGTCCGCAGCCCCCGCCGTCGGCGAGCCCTGGCGGCCGCCCGGCCACCCCCACCCGCTACGGTGGAGGCCATGCCCGAAGCCGAGCGTGACACCCCTTGCGGCCTGCACCTCTTCTGGGACGAGGCCGTCACCGCCTACGACTTCGGCCCCGGCCACCCGATGGACCCGACCCGGCTGGCCCTCACCATGCGCCTGGTCGAGACCCTCGGGTTGAGCACCGGGCCCGGGGTGACCGTCCGGTCCGCGCCGCCGGCCGGGGAGTCCACCCTGCGGCTGGTGCACACCGGGGAGTACGTCGAGGCGGTCAAGCACGCCGCCGCCCACCCCGAGCAGTCGGACCCCCGGCACGGGCTCGGCACCGACGACAACTGGTCCTTCCCGGCGCTCCATTCGGCCTCCGCGCTGATCGCCGGTCAGTCCGTGGCCGCCGCCGAGGCGGTCTGGCGCGGCGAGACCCCGCACGCCGTCAACTTCGCCGGCGGGCTGCACCACGCGATGCCCGCCAAGGCCTCCGGCTTCTGCATCTACAACGACCCGGCCCTCGCCATCGCCCGGCTGCTGGAACTCGGCGCCGAGCGGGTCGCCTACGTCGACGTGGACGTCCACCACGGCGACGGCGTCCAGCAGGCCTTCTGGAACGACCCCCGGGTGCTGACCGTCTCGCTGCACGAGCACCCCGCCACGCTCTTCCCGCAGACCGGCTGGCCCACCGAGACCGGCGGCCCGGACGCCCCCGGTACCGCCGCCAACCTGCCACTGCCGGCCGGCACCGGCGACTCCGGCTGGCTGCGCGCCTTCCACGCCCTGGTGCCCGAGCTGCTCAGCGCCTTCCGCCCGCAGGTCCTGGTCACCCAGCACGGCGCGGACACCCACCTGGAGGACCCGCTCGCCCACCTCGCCGTCACCGTGGACGCCCAGCGGCTGATCGCCGAGGAGCTGCACGACCTCGCCCACCAGCTGACCGGCGGCCGCTGGGTGGCCACCGGCGGGGGCGGCTACGCGGTGGTGGACGTCGTCCCGCGCACCTGGACCCACCTGGTCGCCACCGCCGCCGGCCGGCCCGTCGACCCGGCCACCGAGACCCCCGAGGCCTGGCGCGCCGAGGTCTACCGCCGCACCCGCTGCCCGGCCCCGCTGCGGATGACCGACGGCGCCCGCCCGGCCTGGCGCGACTTCGAGGCGGGTTACGATCCGGCCGACCGGCTCGATCAGGCCATCCTCGCCAGCCGCCGCGCGGTGTTCCCCCACCACGGCCTGCTGGCCTGATTCCGCCGCCCCGGTTCCGGGCCGGGCAGGCGGTGCGTACGCCCGTTGGTGCGAACCGCCGAGCGGCTACGTACTGCAACGGTCCTATCTCTCACCGTACGAGGACCGCACTTCCCCTCTTCCCACTGGTACCACCCATAACTACTCTGGGGATACACGTGTGCCGGTGGAGTCACCGGAGGGGAAGCCGGTGCCTTGCACACGGGTTAAGGGTCGGGTGATGGTCATGAGTTCCGGCGAACGCCCCCTGCAGGAAGTCGTCTTCCTGACCGTGGCGGAGGTTGCCGCGGTCATGCGGGTGTCCAAGATGACCGTGTACCGGTTGGTGCACAGCGGAGAGCTGCCGGCCATCCGGGTCGGGCGGTCCTTCCGGGTGCCCCAGCAGGCGGTGCACGAGTATCTCAAGGAGTCCTACGTGCGGCTCGAGAGCGCGTAGCCCCAGGTCGGGCGGGGGCGGGTCCGCGGCCGTGGATCCGTCCCCGTTCGCCCCGGATTTTCCGCGAGTTTCCCGGTTGCGGGAGCGCGATTTACAGCCCCGGCCACGCGGACGGTAGGCTAGGCCCTCACGTCAGTCGTATGGACTCCGTCTCTCACGGACGAGAGTCTCAGTGAGCGAGGGTTGTTCCGTGGGCTCTGTCATCAAGAAGCGTCGCAAGCGTATGGCCAAGAAGAAGCACCGCAAGCTTCTCAAGCGCACTCGCGTTCAGCGTCGCAACAAGAAGTAAGCGCCCCCGGCCGCGCCCAGCGCGCCCAGCGCTTCCACCGCCCGCCCAGGTCCCCGTGGCCCCGGCGGGCGGTGTCGTTTTCACGGCCCGGTACGGCGGCGCGGTACGGTGCACGCAGGCCGCTCGGGCCGAGGGAATGGGGTGCAGCACCGTGGGCGTCGTCGTGCTCGTCACCGGCGTGGCGCGCCATCTCGGTGCCCGCTTCGCCGCCGAGGTCCGCCGCCGCCCCGGCGTGGACCTGGTCGTCGGCGTGGACGTGCAGCCGCCCCGGCAGCCGGCCGAGGAGCCGGCCGGTCCGGCCGCGCCGTACACCTTCCACCAGCTCGACCTGCGCCGCCCCGCGGTCTCCCGGGTGATCGCCGAGTACCGGGTGGACACCGTGGTGCACCTGAGCGTCAGCGCTACCGGCCTGGGCTCCCCGAACCGCTCCGCGGTGAAGGAGTCCAACGTCATCGGCACCATGCAGTTGCTCGGCGCGTGCCAGAAGGCCCCCGGGGTGCGCCGGCTGGTGGTGAAGTCCACCACCGGCGTCTACGGCTCCGCGCCCCGCGACCCGGCGGTGTTCAGCGAGCGGATCCAGCCGAAGGACCCGCCCGGCGGCGGCTTCGCCAAGGACGCGGCCGAGGTCGAGGGCTACGTGCGAGGCTTCGCCCGGCGCCGCCCGGACGTCGCGGTGACGGTGCTGCGCTTCGCCAACATCGTCGGCCCCAACCCCGACACCCCGCTCAGCGCGTACTTCGCGCTGCCCGTGCTGCCGACCGTGCTCGGTTACGACCCCCGGCTGCAGTTCGTGCACGAGGACGACGCGGTCGCGGTGCTCTGCCGGGCCGCCGACGAGCCCGCGCCGGGGACCGTCAACACCGGCACCTTCAACGTGGCCGGTGAGGGCGTCCTGCTGCTCTCCCAGTGCGCCCGCCGGCTCGGCCGCCCCACCCTGCCGCTGTTGCTGCCCGCGGTCAGCTGGATGGCCGCGCTGGCCCGGCAGACCCGGCTGGTCGACGTCTCTCCCGAGCAGCTGCGGCTGCTCACCCACGGCCGGGTGGTGGACACCACGCGGCTGCGGGAGACCTTCGGCTACCGCCCGGCGTTCAGCACCCCGGAGGCCTTCGCCGACTTCGCCGCCGCCCAGGGCCCGGGCCTGCTGCCGCCCGAGCGGCTGGCCGCCGTCACCGACCGGCTGACCGGGCTGCTCGGTCAGGAGGGGGCCGCCCCCGCCGCGCCGAACGCCGTACCGAACCGCCCCCGCCGACCGAGGAGCTGAAGCCGCCATGAGTGCCGCCGCCGACAACGTGCCGGGCGAGGCCAAGGTCATCCCGATCGAGTCCGCTCCCAGCTACACGTCCCCCGAGGTTCCCGGGCTGGCCGACCGGCTCGCCGGGGCCGTCGGCGGGGCGCTGTCCGGGCAGCTCGGCCCGGCGGCCACCCGGCTGTTCGGCAAGGGCTGGGAGGGCCGGGCCACCGAGGGGCTGGCCTTCCTGCGCCGCCGGATCACCGGCGACTACGAGGTGGACGAGTTCGGCTTCGACCGGGAGCTCACCGAGGAGGTGCTGCTCTCGCTGCTGCGCCCGCTGGCCGAGAAGTACTTCCGGATCGACGTCCAGGGGATCGAGAACATCCCGGCCGAGGGCGGCGCGCTGATCGTCGCCAACCACTCCGGGGCGATCCCGCTGGACGCCCTGATGACCCAGGTGGTCATCCACGACCACCACCCGCGCCGCCGGCACCTGCGGATGCTCGCCGCCGACCTGGTCTTCGTCCTGCCCGGCATCAACGAGCTGGCCCGCAAGGCCGGTCACACCCTGGCCTGCAACGAGGACGCCCAGGCGCTGCTGGAGCGCGGCGAGGTCGTCGGGGTCTGGCCGGAGGGTTTCAAGGGCATCGGCAAGCCGTTCGCCGAGCGCTACAAGCTTCAGCGCTTCGGCCGCGGCGGCTTCGTCTCCTCGGCGCTGCGGGCCGGGGTGCCGATCGTGCCGTGCTCGATCGTCGGGGCGGAGGAGACCTACCCGATGATCGGCAACGCGAAGACGCTGGCCCGGCTGCTGGGCCTGCCGTACGTGCCGATCACGCCGACCTTCCCCTGGCTGGGGCCGCTCGGGATGCTGCCGCTGCCGACCAAGTGGACGATCCGGTTCGGCGAGCCGATCGCCACCGACGGGTACCCGGCGGAGGCGGCGGACGACCCGATGCTGGTCTTCGACCTGGCCGACGAGGTGCGCGAGACCATCCAGCACACCCTCTACCAGCTGCTGGTGCAGCGGCGTTCGGTGTTCTTCTGACGGGGCTCTTCTGACGGTTCGCAGTCTCCTGGCGGTCCGCACGGCGAGGGGCCCCCGGCGGGGTGCGTTCCGCAGGGGGCCCCTCGTCCGTACCGGTCAGCTGCCGCCGAGGATCCGCAGACCGGGCAGCAGGCCCGGGACCAGCGGGGGCACGTCCACGCCCTGCTGCGGGGCGCCGGGCGCGGAGCTGGGCGTGCCGGGCGCCTGCGGCGGGGCCGCGTCGGTGCTCGGCGAGGGCTTGCCGGCGCCGCCGGTGAGCCCGTTGGTGAGGTCGCCGACCAGCCCGTTGACCGTGTCCGGGGCGCTGGTGGGCAGGGCGCTCGGCAGGCCGCCGCCCTTGGCACCGCCACCGGCGGTGGAGCCGGTGCCGGGGTTGGCCGGGGCGTGCTCGGTGCTGCCGGGGCGGCTGCCGCCGTTGCCCGCGCCGGCGCCGCCCTGGGACTGCTCGGAGCCGGGCGCGGCGGAGCCGGCCGGGGAGCCGCCGGTGGAGGAGGACGAGTCGTCGCCCGCTCCGGTGCCGGCCGGGCCACCGCTCTTGGCGGGCGGCTGGGCCAGGCGCAGGGGCGCGACGTCCTCGCTTATGTCGTCGAAGAGCTGGTTCACCAGGTGCGCCTGCTCGGTGAGCTGGACCGGCAGCCGGCCCTGCAGCTCGCTCCAGCGACCGTCCTCGTCGTGGGCGAAGCCGGCCAGCGCGCGCATCGGGTCGAGCGAGCCGTTGCTGCGGTAGACCGAGCGCAGCAGCTCACGGCCCTTGAGGGCGTCGGCGTGCATGTCGTCCAGCGCCCGGCGGACCCGGTCGACGGTGGACGGGCTGAGCGCGCCGACCGGATCGCCGTGGCCGACCAGAGCGTTGGCCTCGCCGAGCCGGGTGGCGGCGTTGTCGAGCAGCAGCGCGCCGCGCTCCGAGTCGGAGTCCGCGAGGTCGAGCCGCAGCCCTTCGAGGCCGCGCTTCACCCCGTACAGCGTGTCCCCGGGGAGGGCGTTGGAGCTCGCGGCGGCGGCCCCGGCCAGGCTGCCGACGGCGAGCCCGGCGACGAGTCCGCCGATCGCGAAGCGGCGGCTCCACCGGCCGCGCGGGGCCGTTCGGGCGGCACGGCGCCGGCGCTGCCGGGGCACCGTGGCGCCCGGTCCGTCCGCGAAGGCCTGCTCGAACGCGGCCATCAGCTGGGCGCGTTGGACCGTCCGGACCTCCTGGTCCAGCGTCGGCCGGGCTACCTCTCCCAGCGCGTCGGCCAGGCCGATCAGTTCGGCCATCGCGACCGAACCGGCTTCGGTGGCAGCGGTGTTGGCCGATTCGGCGTTGGCCGCGCGGCGTTGCTCCGCCTGGTGGGCCTCCAGCGCCTCGGCGAAGGCCTTCGCCCGCCGGTGCTCCAGCACGTTTGCCGTCACGGACCACACCTCCCTTCGTCGTTGTCGACACCCGGGCCAGCCGGACGGTTGCCCCGGCGAGCCAAAGCCACTCCATCGGGTGACAGGTCGCAATTCGACTTGACCGTGAGCCTGGTGGGGGCTTGCACGCTGGCCAACGAGCGGTGCGGGCGGTCGGTTACGCGCGGCTGATCATCGGATCGACCGTTCACCCGGACGTGTCGATCGGGCGCACATGGTGACGGCCGACCGGGCCGTCCCCGGGCTATCGCCCCTTCGGTCACCGCCGCCTCACCGCGCGTCGGGCGGGAGCAGCCGGGCCAGGGTGCGGACGGCGCGGTACTGGAGGGTCTTGATCGCGCCCTCGTTCTTGCCCATGATCCGCGCGGTCTCGGCCACCGAGAGGCCCTGCAGGAAGCGCAGCGTCACGCACTCCTGCTGCTGCGGGTTGAGCCGGCGAACCGCGTCCAGCAGGGCGGCGTTGGAGAGCGACTCCAGCACCGACTCCTCCGGGCTGCGCTCGCACTCGTTGGAGTCGAGCATCTCGCCGGTGGTGACCTCCAGCCGGAACCGGCTGGACTTGAAGTGGTCGGCGACCAGGTTGCGGGCGATGGTGACCAGCCAGGCGCCGAAGTCCCGGCCCTGCCAGGTGAAGGTGCCGATCCGGCGCAGCGCGCGCAGGAACGTCTCGCTGGTGAGGTCCTCGGCGGTGGCCCGGCTGCCGACCCGGTAGTAGATGTAGCGGTAGACGGTGTCCGCGTAGTGGTCGTAGAGCCGGCCGAAGGCCTCGCTCTCGCCGGCCTGGGCCCGCTCGACCAGCTCCATGACCGGGTTGTGCTCGGTCTCGTAGCCGGGGCTGGGCGCCGTGCGGGCGCGGCTGCGGCCGACGCCGGTGGTGCCGGTGCGGCCGCGCGAGCCGGTGCCGGCCGAGCCGGCGGCGGTGGTGCGCAGCGCCACCCCGGGGCCGTGCTGGTGGCCGAACGGGCCGCTGGCGGGCACGAGTTGGGGTGAGATGGCGAGCTGGCCGCGGAGCAGGCTGCGCAGCAGGTCCAGGCCGGTGGAGATCTGCCGCTCGGCGGTCGGATGGCCGCGGAGGCCGGTGCGGGGGCGCAGGGGCGCGGACGACGGGCGGGAGGGTGCAGGCGCGTCGTTCCGGACGGGTGGGTACACGGGACTCCCAGAGGCAGAACTGTGGACGGATCACCTCCGCCTGCGCGGAGAGCACGCCCCCTGGCGTCCGTTCGAGCGGGACACGTGGGTGGCGTGCATCCAAGAGAGAATAACGCTTTGTGCAATGACAGCTACACCGTGTGGTCGAAGTGGTCGTTTGGGATCCATTTGTTGCGCATATTCGGCTGACGCTGAGCAGGGATGTCATCGTTCATCCGGCTCAACGTGACCGTTCGGGCGCTCAGGGTGACCAATTCGGCGGTCCTACGGGCGGTTTCCCAGCCTTGGGGCCCGGCAACCCCCGACTTCCCCGGCTTGACGAACGATCAGAACCGGTCATCGGGTGACAGGTTCGTGCAGCGGGTCGGGACGGCCTTGCCGGGAAAGGGAGTTCGCCCGTATGAGGGGCCAGGTCAGGGGCCTGGTTGACGTCCGCTCACCCACCCGGGGGAGGCCCGGGGGGCTTCCGGCCGCGTGGAAGGGAGTTCAGTCGCGCCGGCGACGGCGCTGCAGTGCCATCCCGGCCGCCGTCGCGCCGGCCAGCACCCCGGCCGCGGCCGCCGCCGGCAGTCCCACCCGGGCCGCCTTGCGTCCGGTCCGGAAGTCCCGCACCCGCCAGCCCTGCGCCCGGGCATGGCGCCGCAGCGCGCCGTCCGGGTTCACCACGTACGGGTGGCCGACCAGCGAGAGCATCGGGATGTCGTTGGCCGAGTCGCTGTACGCGGCGCAGCGGTCCAGGTCGAGGCGCTCGCGCCGGGCCAGCGCACGCACCGCGGCGGCCTTGGCCGGACCGTGCAGCAGGTCGCCGACCAGCCGGCCGGTGTAGGCGTCGTCCCGGGCCTCGGCGACGGTGCCGAGCGCGCCCGTCATGCCGAGCCGCCGGGCGATGATCCGGGCCACCTCCAGCGGGGCGGCGGTGACCAGCCAGACCCGCTGGCCGGCGTCCAGGTGCATCTGGACCAGGGCACGGGTACCGGGCCAGATCTTGTCGGCGACGACCTGCTCGAAGATCTCCTCGCAGATCGCCTCCAGGTCGGCGGTGCGCTTTCCGGCGACGATGCCGAGGGCGGTGTTCCGGGCGTCCGAGATGTGGTCCGGGTCCTCCGTGCCGTGCAGCCGGAAGAGGGCCTGCTGCCAGGCGAAGCGGGCGATGTCGCGGCGGGTGAGGAAACCGCGGCGGTAGAGGCCGACGCCGAGGTAGAAGATCGCGGCGCCGCGCAGGATGGTGTTGTCGCAGTCGAAGAAGGCGGCGGCGCGGGGGTCGTCCGGGTCGGGGGTGTGGTTCTCCGCCGGGGCCTTGGGCGCCTTCCCGGGTCGGCCCGGCGCCGGGCCGACCGCGACGGGCGCGTCGGCCGCCGGGGCGGCCGCGGGGAGGGACTGCGGCTCGGCGCGAAGCGCGGCCTCGGCCGCGGCCTCGCCCGCCAGGGCGCTCCGCGCGGTGGTGGAGCGCCTCGCCTGGGTGAGCCTTCGGAGCACGGCCATGTCACCGAGCATAGCCAGCCGGGCGGGGAGCGGCCGTGACGGAGCCGTGCCCACGCGGTGAACAGCTGTCCGTCGCCGGGCCCCACAATGGCGGGGTGAGCCCACTGCTGCGACGTAAGAGCCCCAAGTCCGCGGACCGTACCGTGACCCTGGTCGGCAAGCCCGGCTGCCACCTGTGCGACGAGGCCCGGGAGGTGATCGTCCGGGTGACGGCGGAGCTGGGCGCGACCTTCGAGGAGAAGGACATCACCCAGGACGAGGAGCTGTACCGCCGCTACTGGGAGCAGATCCCGGTCACCCTGATCGACGGCCGCCAGCACGACTTCTGGCGGGTCGACGAGCGCCGTCTGCGCACCGCCCTCGGCGCCTGAGCGGCTCGGCGAACCGCCCCCGCCGGTCGGCGGGGGCGGTTCGCTGAATCGTTGCCAAAGACACTCCGTTTCGGCCTGGGGAGGAGCGCCGTGGTCGGCTTACGATCGAACGCGTTTGCGCCCATGGGGGGCTGAGCACACGAGGAGTGCCGCCATGCTTCCCGGCCCGACCCCTGGGACGCCCCGAGCCCTGACGGGCCCCAGGGGCTTCGCGGTGGTGGACGTGGAGGCGACCGGCCGCAGCCCGTGGCGGCACCGGGTGGTCGAGATCGCGGTGGTGCTGCTGAGCGAGCGGCTCTGCCCCGAGGGCGAGTTCGCCACCCTGCTGGACCCGCTGGGCCCGGTCGGCCCGACCCATGTGCACCGAATACGCCAGACCGACGTCGAGGGCGCCCCGCGCTTCCGGGAGATCGCCCCGAGGCTGCTGGAGCTGCTGACCGGCCGGGTTCTGGTCGGCCATCACGTCAGCTGCGACCACGCCTTCCTGGACCGTGAGTTCGCCCGGATCGGGGTGCCGCTGCCGCCCGTGCCGCTGCTGTGCACCATGCAGCTGGCCCGCGAGCACCTGCCGGAGGCCCGCGGCCACGGCCTGGCGGCCTGTGTGGAGGCGGCGGGCCTGGGCTGGTACCCGGCGCACACCGCCCTGGGCGACGCCCGGGTGACCGCCGAGCTGCTGCGGCACTGCGTGGGCGCCCCGTCCTGTCCGCCGGACGACTGGGCCGGCCCACTGCGCGAGGCCGCCCGGGTGCCCTGGCCGCGACTGGGGCGGGCGCGGTCCCGCCCGTCCGGAACCGCCGTCCCACTGCTGCGCCGGGAGGCGCCGTACGGGCCCTGGCTGCCCGATTCACAGGCCCCGGAAGTCGTCCTCGCCCAACCCGGTGCTATGGGCTCGACGGCGTGATGCGTGTCACTGTGCGGGGACAAATCGGACACCATCTTTGTGCACACGTTCACAAACGCATAGCCTGGCTGCCAAAGCCCAGCTTCACCCACAGGAGCACCGTGGCAATCGGCCGATCACCACAGAGCAGTTCGCAGACGCCTGACCAGGGCGCCGCGCGCCGACCCTCGCGTGCCCGGGGCATCCCGGAGGCGACCGTCGCCCGCCTGCCCCTCTACCTGCGGGCCCTCACCGCGCTCTCCGAGCGCTCGGTGCCGACCGTCTCCTCCGAGGAGTTGGCCGCCGCGGCCGGAGTGAACTCGGCCAAGCTGCGCAAGGACTTCTCCTACCTCGGCTCCTACGGCACCCGCGGCGTCGGCTACGACGTCGAGTACCTCGTCTACCAGATCTCCCGCGAGCTCGGCCTGACCCAGGACTGGCCGGTCGTCATCGTCGGCATCGGGAACCTCGGGCACGCCCTCGCCAACTACGGCGGTTTCGCCTCCCGCGGTTTCCGGGTCGCCGCCCTGTTGGACGCCGACCCGAACGTGGTCGGTTCCACCGCGGCCGGACTGCCGGTGCGCCACATGGACGAGCTCGAGTCGATCGTCGAGAGCCAGCACGTCTCCATCGGCGTGATCACCACCCCGCCCGGCGCCGCCCAGCAGGTCTGCGACCGGCTGGTGGAGGCCGGCGTCACCAGCATCCTCAACTTCGCCCCGACCGTGCTGACCGTCCCGGACGGCGTGGACGTGCGCAAGGTGGACCTCTCCATCGAGCTGCAGATCCTGGCCTTCCACGAGCAGCGCAAGGCGGGCGAGGAGCCGGACCGCACCGAGTCGGTGCTCGACCGCGCCCCCGGACCGGTCCGGGCGGCGGCCGCCAAGCTGCGCCGTGCGGCCGGCGGCGGCAGCGGCAAGGGCCGCGGCTCCGGCGAGGCGGGCGGCAAGGACCAGGCCGAGCAGTCGGCCAAGGGCAAGTCCGCCAAGGGCGGCGAGGGCGAGCTGTCCGCGGTGATGCCCGCATGAACACCGAGAGCTGTGGGGGGCGGGCATGAGTCTTCTCGTCGTCGGACTGAGCCACCGGACGGCACCGGTCGGCGTGCTGGAGCGTGCCGCGCTGACCGGTGAGGTCCCGACCCGGCTGCTGCACGACGCGGCCGCCTCCTCGACCGTCGCCGAGGCCGCGCTGCTCAACACCTGCAACCGGATCGAGCTGTACGCGGACGTGGACAAGTTCCACGCCGGCGTTGCCGAGCTGTCGCTGCTGCTGGCCCACCACAGCGGGGTGGACCTGGAGGAGCTGACCTCCCACCTGTACGTCCACTACGAGGACCGCGCCGTCCACCACCTGTTCTCGGTGGCCTGCGGCCTGGACTCGATGGTCGTCGGCGAGGGCCAGATCCTCGGCCAACTGCGCGACGCGCTGGCCAAGTCCCAGGACGAGCACACCGCCGGGCGGGGCCTGAACGAGCTGTTCCAGCAGGCCCTGCGGGTCGGCAAGCGGGCGCACAGCGAGACCGGCATCGACAAGGCCGGCCAGTCGCTGGTCACCTTCGGCCTGGAGCAGGTCGCGGCGGGCGCGGGCGAGATCGCCGGCAAGCGCGCGCTGGTGGTCGGCGCCGGCTCGATGAGCTCCCTGGCCGCGGCCACCCTGGTCCGCTCCGGCGTCACCGACCTGCTGATCGCCAACCGGACCCCGGCCCGGGCCGAGCGCCTGGTCGAGATCCTCGGCCCGGACGTGGCCCGCACCCTCGACCTCGCCAAGGTGCCGCAGGCGCTGGCCGACGTCGACCTGGTGATCTCCTGCACCGGCGCGGCCGGCGCGGTGATCAAGGCCGAGGACGTGGCCGCCGCGGTCGCCCTCCGGCGTGACACTCAGCGGCTCCGCCGCGGGGCGCCGGAACCGCTCGCCCTGCTCGACCTCGCCATGCCGCGCGACGTCGACCACGCGGTGCACGAGCTCGCCGGCGCCCTGCTGGTCGACCTGGAGAGCCTCTCCCACGCGCACGCCGCCAGCCCCGGCGCCGGCGACGTCGACCAGGTCACCCGGATCGTCGCCGACGAGGTGACCGCCTTCGGCGCCGCCCAGCGGGCCGCCCGGATCGCGCCTACCGTGGTCGCGCTGCGGGCGATGGCCTCCGACGTGGTCGCCGCCGAGCTGGGCCGGCTGGACTCCCGGCTGCCCGACCTGGACGAGCGCTCCCGCGCCGAGATCACCCAGACCGTCCGTCGCGTCGTCGACAAGCTGCTGCACGCCCCGACCGTCCGGGTGAAGCAGTTGGCCGCCGAGCCCGGCGGCGCCTCCTACGCGGACGCCCTGCGCGAGCTGTTCGACCTCGACCCGGCGGCCGTGCACGCCGTGTCGGGCACGCCCGTCGGCGGCCAGCCCCAGCCCTCGGGCGGGGGCGCCAGATGAACCGTCAGCCATCCCACGAGTACCACCGGGACGATCACCTCATGAATGGTCAACCGCTCACCGAGCAGGCCTCGGGAGCCCCCGCCCTGCGGCTCGGCACCCGGCGCAGCGCGCTCGCCATGGCCCAGTCGGGCATGGTCGCCCGCGAGGTGACCAGGCTCACCGGGCGCCCCGTCGAGCTGGTCGAGATCACCACCTACGGCGACACCTCCCGGGAGGCGCTCGCGCAGATCGGCGGCACCGGCGTGTTCGTCTCCGCGCTGCGGGACGCGCTGCTGGAGGGCCGGATCGACTTCGCCGTGCACTCGCTCAAGGACCTGCCCACCGCCTCGCCCGCGGGCCTGGTGCTGGCCGCCGTCCCCGAGCGCGAGGACGTCCGGGACGCCCTGGTCGCGGCCGAGGGCCTGAACCTGGACGAGCTGGTGGAGAAGCTGGCCGGAGCCGGCCGCCCGGCCCGGATCGGCACCGGCTCGCCGCGCCGGATGGCGCAGCTGAACGCCTGGGCGATCGCCCGCGGCGCCCAGCTGGAGACCGTCGCGATCCGCGGCAACGTGGACACCCGGATCGGCTACGTGACCGGCGGCGAGCTGGACGCGGTCGTGCTGGCCACGGCCGGCCTCAACCGGCTCGGCCGCGGCGCCGAGATCTCCCAGCACCTCGACCCAGAGCTGATGATCCCGGCCCCCGGCCAGGGCGCGCTCGCGATCGAGTGCACCACCGCCGACGCTGAGCTGACCGCCGCGCTCGCCCTGCTGGACCACGCCCCCACCAGGGTCGCCGTGGCTGCTGAGCGCGCCCTGCTGGCCACCCTGGAGGCCGGCTGCTCGGCCCCGGTGGCCGCACTGGCCACCTGGGGCCGGGAGAACGAACTGCAGTTGGACGGTGTGGTCGGCAACCCCGACGGCACCGCCCTGCTGAAGATGTCCGCCAACGGTCCGATCGTCCTCGACGAGACCGCCGAGCAGCAGGCGCGGGCCCTCGGCCACGCCCTGGCCGCCCGGCTGCTCGACGCGGGCGCGGCCGCCCTGATGGGGGAGCGAGCCCGATGAGCCCCACCGCCGCCACCGACGCCCTGTTCCCGGCAGGCCAGCCCTCCGGACGGTGCACCTTCCTGGGCGCGGGCCCCGGGGACCCGGGCCTGCTGACCCTGCGCGCGGTCGAGGTGCTGTCCTCGGCCGACATCCTGGTGGCCGACCCGCTGACCGCGGCGGCCGTGCGCACCCACTGCCCGTCCGGTGTGCAGGTGCACACCCCGGGCGTCGAGGGCGCCGAGTTCGACCTGGCCAAGCTGGTCGCCGAGGCCGTCCGGTCCGGCAAGCACGTGGTCCGCACCGTCGACGGCGACCCGGGCCTGGACGGCTGCGCCGCCGAGGAGATGCTCAGTTGCGCGGGCGAAGGGATCCCCTTCGAGGTGATCCCGGGCGTCGCCCAGTCGGTCGGCGTCCCGGCCTACGCGGGTGTCCCGCTGCGCGGCGCGGCCGGCGCCGACGTCCGCTTCGTGGACGGCGCCCAGCTGCTGTCCGGCGGCCCGGTCGACCTGGGCGCGCCGGAGACCACCCTGGTGGTGCGCACCACCCTGGGCCAGCTGCCGGCCACCGCCAACGCCCTGGTCTCCAACGGCCGCAAGCCGGAGTCGGCGCTGAGCGCCACCCTCTCCGGCACCACCACCCGCCAGCGCACCTTCACCTCCACGCTGTCCGCCATCGCGGCCGACCTGAAGGCCGCCCGGGTGCTGCCCTCGCCGGTCTCCGCCCCGGTGGACCCGGCCACCTCGGTGATAGCCGTGGTGGGCGAGCAGGTCGCCCACCGGGCCTCGCACTCGTGGTTCGAGACCAAGCCGCTGTTCGGCTGGAACGTGCTCGTGCCGCGCACTAAGGAGCAGGCCCACGGCCTGTCCGAGCAGCTGCGCTCGTACGGCGCGGTGCCGCAGGAGGTGCCGACCATCGCGGTCGAGCCGCCGCGCACCCCGCAGCAGATGGAGCGGGCCATCAAGGGCCTGGTCACCGGCCGCTACGAGTGGATCGCCTTCACCTCGGTGAACGCCGTCCGCGCCGTCCGGGAGAAGTTCGAGGAGTACGGCCTGGACGCCCGTGCGTTCGCCGGGATCAAGGTCGCGGCGGTCGGCGAGACCACCGCGCAGGCCCTGGTGGACTTCGGCGTCAAGCCGGACCTGGTGCCCTCCGGCGAGCAGTCCGCGGCCGGGCTGCTGGAGGACTGGCCGCCGTACGACCCGGTGTTCGACCCGATCGACCGGGTGCTGCTGCCGCGCGCCGACATCGCCACCGAGACCCTGGTGGCCGGCCTGGTCGAGCTCGGCTGGGAGGTCGACGACGTGACGGCGTACCGGACGGTGCGCGCCTCGCCGCCGCCGGCCGAGACCCGCGAGGCGATCAAGGGCGGCGGCTTCGACGCGGTGCTGTTCACCTCGTCCTCGACCGTCCGGAACCTGGTCGGCATCGCCGGCAAGCCGCACAACGTCACGGTCATCGCCTGCATCGGCCCGGCCACCGCCAAGACCGCCGAGGAGCACGGCCTGCGGGTCGACGTGATGGCCCCGGCGCCGTCGGCGGCCGCGCTGGCCCAGGCGCTGGCGGACTTCGGTGCCAAGCGCCGCGACACCGCGACGGCCGCGGGCGAGCCGGTCTACCGGCCCAGCGAGCGCCGTCCGGGCTCGCGCCGCAAGGCCCGCTGAGGCCCCCAACCAGTGTGCCGGGGGCGGAAGTCCACCGCCCTCGGCACGGCACAACCGTTCGGAGAGAGAAGCCGTGTCCGCTGAATTCCCGTACGTTCGCCCCCGCCGGCTGCGCCAGAGCCCGGCGATGCGCCGCCTGGTCGCCGAGACCCGGCTGCATCCGGCGGAGCTGATCCTGCCGCTGTTCGTCCGCGAGGGCGTCAGCGAGCCCGTCCCGGTCAGCTCGATGCCTGGCGTGGTCCAGCACACCCGGGACACCCTGCGCAAGGCCGTGGTGGAGGCAGCCGAGGCGGGCCTGGGCGGCGTCATGCTGTTCGGCGTCCCGGCCGTGCAGGACGCGATCGGCAGCGAGGGCACCAACCCGGACGGCATCCTCCAGCAGGCCATCCGGGACGTGGTCTCCGAGGTCGGCGACTCCCTGGTGGTCATGTCCGACCTCTGCCTGGACGAGTACACCGACCACGGCCACTGCGGCGTGCTGGCCGCCGACGGCGGCGTGGACAACGACGCCACCCTGGAGCGCTACGCCGAGATGGCCCGGGTGCAGGCCGACGCCGGCGTCCACCTGGTCGGCCCGTCCGGCATGATGGACGGTCAGATCGCCGTCATCCGGCGGGCGTTGGACGAGGCCGGGCACCAGGACACGGGCATCCTCGCCTACACCGCCAAGTACGCCTCGGCCTTCTACGGCCCGTTCCGCGAGGCGGTCGGATCCTCGCTCAAGGGCGACCGCAAGACCTACCAGCAGGACCCGGCCAACGCCCGCGAGGCGCTGCGCGAGCTGGAGCAGGACCTCGCCGAGGGCGCCGACATGGTGATGGTCAAGCCGGCTATGGCCTACCTGGACATCCTGCGCCAGGTCGCCGACGCCTCCCCGGTGCCGGTCTCCGCGTACCAGGTGTCCGGCGAGTACGCGATGGTCGAGGCGGCCGCCGCGAACGGCTGGATCGACCGGGAGCGGATGATCATGGAGACGCTCACCTCCATCCGCCGGGCCGGTGCCGAGCAGATCCTCACCTACTGGGCGCTAGAGGCCGCGCAGATGCTCAAGTAGGGCTGCCTGTACAGCAGAAGGCCGGGCCGCTCCCGACGGAGCGACCCGGCCTTCCGGGTTCCGCTATCAGCCGACGTGCGCGAAGCCCGCGCCGCCGCCGACCAGGCCGGTGGAGGTGGCGGCGCCGCCGCCGAAGCCGCCGGCGACGATGTCGGAGGTGTGGGCGACGCCGAAGCCTCCACCGGCCAGGAACGGCGGGTTGGCCGAGGCCTCGATGCCGCCGCCGCCCGCCAGGCCGACGTGGGCGAACGCCGGGGTGGCGGCACCGGCGAGCGCCAGCGCGGCGGTGGCGGTCAGGGCGGCCTTGGCCAGCTTGCTCTTCATGGATCTGCCCTCTCTGTGGGAGCGCCCCCGCGGGCGCTCTGGCTCTGACTCGTGATCACATCCGGTCCGTCCGGCCCGACGCCCCACGCGCCGGGCCGGATGGACCGGTCACCCGGCCGAGCGGTGAGCCCGGCCGGACTCCTCGTCCCGCAAGTCCGGAGGGCCCGGGGAGACCTTCCTCCCCGGGCCCTCCGTCCGTGTCATGTCCCTTGATCAGCCGATCAGGTGCGAGATGCCCGCGTCGCCCGAGGACTGGGTGTTCTGGCCGACGTTGCAGATCTGCTTCGGGGTGCTGTTCAGGATCGGCACCTCGATCGGCACCGCGGCGCCGGCGGCGGTGACTGCGATGTTGTGGATCTCCGGCAGGCAGATGTTCGGGTTGTCCAGGGTGTGGAAGTTCGGGCTGCCGTTGCCGTGGGTGCCGGTCTGGTTGGTGCCGCCGTTGCCCTGGACCGTGGTGGCGGCGCCGTCCGAGTCGGCGATGGCGGAGGCCGAGCCGGCGGACATCGCGAGGGCGGCGGCAGCCAGTCCGGCGGCGGCGAGGGACTTCTTGATCATTTCTGGTTTTCCTCTCGAAGGTGAATCGGGGAGAGAATCGAGGGTGGTTCGGGGGAGAGCCGCGAGGGGGACCGGTCAGCCGACCAGGTGGGACACGCCCGCGTCGCCGTGGCTCTGGGTGCCCTGGCCCTGGGTGCAGTACTGCCTGCCACCGCTGTTGGCGATCGGGACCTCGACCGGGATGGCCAGGCCGGCCCCGCTCACGGCGATGTTGTGGATCTCGGGCAGGCAGATGTTCGCGTTGTCCAGGAAGTGGAAGTTCGGGCTGTTGTTCCCGACGGTGCCGGTGAAGTTGGTGCCGCCGTTGCCCTCGATGGAGGCCGCGGCGCCGTCCGCGTCACCGATGGCGGCGGCCGGCGCGGCGGCGGCGGCCAGCGCGGCGACGGCCAGGCCGGCGGCGGCGAAGGACTTCTGGATCATGGGGAGATCCCTCTCTGAAATGCTTTCGGTTTCCGTGCGGTACAACGCGTAGAACACTCGGACCCGGTCTGCAGTCACTGACGTCCAGATCAAAGAATGACGGCACGGAAGGTTACGGGGATTTTTGAAAAGATTCCGGGAGGCGCGTCGAAGAAGGGTTTTCGGTCGGATTATTAGGCCGAACCGGTTAATGCCCGCAATCCGAACTCGCGGTCATTCGTTGAGGCAGATTGCTTTCCGGCTGCGACCCCGCAGCCCTTCCTCACAGATCTCCAGTACGCCTCCAGTACGGACAGGCAGAACGGTGAAAAGCATGAAGTTCTCCAAGCGGGCCGGCGCGATGCTGCTGGCGGTCGGTGCGGGCATGCTCGCCTCCCAGGGATCGGCCTCCGCCGCCGCGGTGGGCCCCGACCGGGTCGGATCCCTGGAGGACAAGCTGGCCGCCCAGCAGGTCCCGGCGGACGTGCCGCTCGCCCCGCTGGGCAGCCACCTGCACTCCGACATCCCGACCTCGCTGCTGATGCCGCCGGTGCCCGGCCGGACCACCGACAACGGACTGCTCCCGGACCGCCTGGTGCCCCAGCTGGCCACCGGCAAGGTCGGCCCGAGCGCCAAGGCCGAGCTGCCGCTCCCGCTGGTCGACCAGGGCGCCGACCTCGGCGAGGTGCTGCTGGAGGCTCCGGCCACGCCGCTGCAGGCCAAGACCCCCGGCCTGGCCGTCGGAGAGCCGCTGGCCCTGGTCCACGACGGCACCGGCCAGCTCGCCGACGGCCGGCTCAAGGTGGACGAGCTGGACCCGCGCCTGGTGCCCGGCGCCGTGCAGACCGTCCCCGGGGCCACCGCCAGCCTCGGCGGCGACGAGAGCCGGTTGTCCGTCACCGACGAGGTGAACGACCTGGCGAACACCACCGCCGCGACCGCCACCGGCGTGCTTCGGCAGACGGACCTGACCGGCACCGCGGCGGCGACCGCCACCGGTCCGGGGCAGCGGTCGGGACTGGCCGGGCTGACCCGGCGCTGAGCCCCGGCGCCGGACACGGCGGAGCCCGGCACCCCGTTCGCCGTCAGGGGTGCCGGGCTCCGCTGCGATTCAGCCCGGCAGGGCGCCGGTCAGCCCGCCGACCAGCGGGAGGTCCTTGACGCCGCCGCCCGCGCTCAGCGGGCCGGTCAGCGTGCCGGTGCCGACCGGGGCCAGGCCCTGGTCCGGCTGGACGGTCGCGCCGTTGTTGAGCACGTCGGCCGAGGAGTTGGCCCACGGGTCCAGACGCAGGCTCTTGATCGGTGCGACGCCGTAGCCGAGGCCGGCCGTCGTCCCGTTCAGCGCCTGCCCGACGTCGGTCTTGGCCAGCGAGGCCGGGCCGGCCGCGGGCGCCTGCCCCGAGGCGGTGGCAGCCTGCGCCGAGCCGGTGCCGAGCAGCACCGCCGCGCCCACGGCGGCGGCCAGGCCCGCCCCGCTCTTCATCGAAACCATGCGGATCACCCTTCGGTGGGTCGGGGTCTCCCGGACGGCCCGTCCGGGGATGCCGAACTGCCCCCCGGCCGGCTGGTCGGGGGGCAGTTCGGCCGGAACACGTGCCGATCGGGGATCAGCAGTCGTCCGCGGGCTTCGGATGCACCTCCACGTTGGCGCAGCTGTTGCCGAAGGCCGGGTTCAGCAGGCCGGTGGCGCCGAGGGTGTTGCCGCACAGGTTGATCGGGATGTGCACCGGCACCTGGATCTGGTTGCCGGACTCGACACCGGGGGAGCCGGCGGCCACGCCCTGGGCGCCCGAGCTGGCGGCGGCGGAGCCCGCCGCGCCCAGCACCAGGCCGGCAGCGGCGGCGGAGAGGACAGCGACCTTCTTCACGTTCTGCATGGGGGTTGATCTCCTAGATCACACACGGGTGGAGCGTGCCGTGCCCCGGCGCTGCGGAGCGCGGCACGGGCTCGGTGAGTCGGCGGTCGCCGGAGCGGCGACCGCCGGGTCAGCCGAGGTTGGCGCACTTGTTGCCGAAGGCCGGGTTCAGCGTGCCGGTGGCGCCGAAGGTGTTGCCGCACAGGTTGATCGGGATGTGCACCGGGATCTGGATCTGGTTGCCGGAGAGCACGCCGGGGGAGCCGGCGGCCACGCCCTGGGCGCCCGAGCTGGCGAACGCGCCACCGGCGGCACCGAGCACCAGGCCGGTGGCGGCCAGCGACAGGGTGGCGGCCTTCTTGAGGTTGCGCATGATTTTCCTCCGAGTTTCTGCCCGACGGAACGGAAATGTCGGGAGCCGGGCGAGCAGGAATGCTGGCCCGACGGCTTCAGGGATTGCCGTGATTGTCACTCCGACGGCGCACGCCGGCGTGTTCCGCCCATGGCTCGGGCGTCGACGCAGCGCCGCGTTGTTCCAGCGCCAGGCGAACAATTCCCGCACGGCCGGGAACGGTTTCAGGCAAAGGCGCGACCGGGAATTCCCGGTCAGGCGTTCAGGCGGTGTCGCCGAACGCCGGGTTCTGGGGAGCCCGCCACGCGACTTGCCGGTGGCCTCGGTGCCGACGAGGCCGTGGGCGAGCTGCGCATGAGCGGTACTCGATTCATGAGTGGGACCGGATGGATCGTCTTCCGCCAGGGAGAACGAGGCGGTGCGTGAGGGGAAACGGCCCGGTCCGTCGATCACCCGAATGCCGGTCAGCGCCCCTTCGCTGCTCCGGACGGGTGACAGTGCGCGCACGGTCGCAACCGGCCCGGACGGGTCTCGTTCTAGATGTCGCACTCCCCGTGCATCTCTGTTGAACAGTCAGGAGGCTCGCATGAGCATCAAGAAGACCGCCGCCGTCGGCGCGGCTGTGGTGGGCATCGTGGCCGCCGGCGCCGGCACCGCCATGGCCAGCTCTGGCGCCGAGGGCGTCGCCGCCGGCTCCCCCGGTGTCATCTCGGGCAACCAGATCCAGGTTCCGGTGCACATCCCGGTCAACCTGTGTGGCAACACCGTCGACGCCGCCGGCCTGCTGAACCCGGCGTTCGGCAACCACTGTGCCAACGTGGGCTGAATCCACACCCGGTTCGGCCGGTGAGAGCCGCCGTTCCGCGCTTCCCTCCTGGGGCGCGGAACGGCGGCTCTTCTCCTGTCCATGCGACTGTCGCGGACGTCGCCACTGTCGTCGCCGTCGCCGCGTCAATTCGCGGTGGTGTCACGAGTCTTGTTGCACTACTTGCCAGTACCTAGAATGTGAGACCTGCTCACCTTTCTTGCTCCTCCCTTGCTCCGCGCCGCTCGGCGCCCCCGGCCGGGCGGTTCCCCACCCCCCCCCGCAAGGAGTCGCGTGTGATCAGGTTCCGCATCCCAGCGGCGCGGCGGACGCGAACGGGCGCCTCCCGGTCCGCGGCGCTGCTCGCCACCGGCGTCCTCGTCGCCGCCCTCGGCCTGGCCGGCGCCCCCGCCGCCCTCGCCGACACCACCCCGGCCCCGACACCCGACGCCGTCCGCCCGGCCGCCGTCGTCGCCCTCGGCGACAGCGCCATTTCCGGGGAGGGCGCCGGCACCGACACCAACGACGGCTACTTCCCGGAGACCGACAGCCCCACCAACTACTGCCACCGGCACCCCAAATCGGAGATCTTCGTCACCGACATCCCCGGGGTGACCCCGATCGACCTCGCCTGCTCCGGCGCCCAGACCGGCGACCTGGTGAGCGACCCCGAGCTGGCCAAGATCACCGGATCCGGCAGCGGCGACTTCGGCGAGCCCAAGCAGGACGTCAAACTCGCCGACGTGGCGGGCAAGTACGACGTCAAGCTGGTCGTGGTCACGATCGGCGCCAATGACGACTTCGACTTCAGCGGCATCATGATGCACTGCCTCGCGCAGTACTTCCCGATCCCCAAGGACCAGGGCTGCCGGGACACCATCGGCAGCGACGAGATCCGCCAGCGGGCCAAGCGGGTCCAGCCCAAGGTCGTGGCCGCGCTGCAGAACATCCGGCAGACCATGCGCAAGGCCGGCTACGCCGACTCCTCGTACCAACTGGTGTACCAGTCGTACTTCAACCCGATCACCCCGGACATCCGGCGCAACGACTACCTCGGCAAGATCGCCGACGGCTGCCCGGCCTTCCCGGAGGACCTCGCCTGGGGCCACAACTGGGTGGTGCCGACGTTCAGCGACGCGCTCCGCGGCGCGGCCGAACAGGTGCCCGGCGTGCGGTACCTGGACCAGCGGCGGGTGGCCTTCGGCCACGAGGTGTGCGCGGAGTGGACCAGCTCCCCGTACGAGTACAGCAACGGGGACGTCATCAACCTCTCCGAGTGGGCGCGCAACGGCTGCGACTCGCAGATCGGCATCCCCGGGCTGTGCATGAACATGGTCCGCCAGTCGTACCACCTGCGGGTGGCCGGCTACCGCGGTGAGGGCGTCTGCCTCGGCCAGTTCTTCGCCAAGCCCGACCAGCAGGAGGCGTACTGCACGCTCAACCAGCAGAACACCACGTCCATCCAGCCGCTCACCCCCGGCAAGCCCTTCGGCGACGTCCCCGAGGACGGCTCCTGGTACCAGCTCACCAACGCGGCCACCGGCAACGCCCTCGACCTCTCCGGCGGCGGCACGTACGGGGACTCCACCGACGGCCGGGCCGCCATCAGCTACCCCGCCGGTGGCGGGCTGAACCAGTCCTTCGTCCTGGAGGCTAAGGCCGGCGGCAGCTACGAGCTGGACTTCAGCGGCAACCGCGACATGTGCCTGGACGCCAACGCCGCGTCCACCGCCGTCGGCACCCGCATCCAGCAGTGGGGCTGCAACGGCGGCGCCAACCAGCGCTGGGTCTTCAAGCCGGCCGGCAACGGCAACTACGAGATCGCCGACTCGGCCGACCCCACCAAGGTCCTCGCCGCCGGCGCCAGCCTCGACGCCAAGGGCAACCCCTACGTCGAACTCGCCCAGGACACCGGCGCCCCGGCCCAGCTCTGGCAACTCACCAAGCTCGGCATCGTCTACGTGCACAGCTGACGAAGCGCTACGAGCTCAGGCCGTCGCCGCCCCCAGCCGGGCGGCGACGGCCGCGCTCACCGGGTACGGCGTCTCGACCGGCAGCAGCGCCGGATCGCGCTCCCGCCGCATCCGGTCGGCCAGCGCGGTGACGTCTGTGATCCGCCGGATCCAGTCGTCCGCGTAGCGCCGCACCGCCTCGCCGCGCAGCCCGACCTGGATCGCGCGCCACTCCAGCGCCCCCAGGTTCGGCCCGCGCTCCGGGTCCCACTGCACCCGCACCGGGCTCTGCCGCAGCTCCCGCTTCCACTCCGCCTGGGAGGCGTGCACCCGCCCGGTGTAGGCGCTCAGCACCGCCCGCTCCAGCGCCCAGTCGAAGCCATCACGGCCGATCTCCAGGGCCAACACCCGCTCCTGGCCCGGGCTCCGCCCCCAGTCACTGCGGTACATCATCCAGAGGAACGAGGGCTTGATCCAGGTCATCCGGTCCCGCTTGAACGCCTCCGGGAACCGCCCCTCGGCCGCCGCCGGCTCGGCGATCCGCGGCGGGAAGGCCTGGTAGACGGTGATCGTGTCGACGGTGTGGAGGGCCCGGACCTGGTGCTTCGGCGGCGGGAACGGCATGGGCGGAATCGTCGCGGGCGCCACGTTCCGGGCGCCAGGGGTTTTCCGGCGGGCGGGGGAGGGCGGCGCGGGTGGGGGCGTGCCGTAGGCTCACGGGAAAATCGTTGCGCCGGAGCCGCGCGCACATTGAGCGGGGCGGGGAGTACCCAAAGCAGATGAGCACGGCATCGAGCACTGAGTCGTCCAGCGCCGAGCCCGGGGCGCTGGTGGCGCCGGCCGCGGAGCGGTCCGAGGAGCGGGCGGGACGGGCGCCCGGGCGGATCGGGGCGCTGGTGGACCGCTTCGCGCCAGCGCTGGGCGCGTATGCGGTGGTCAAGGCGATCGGCCTGACCGTCTTCCTGATGCTGCTGGAGCACACCGGGGACTACCTGAAGAAGCAGGTCGGCCGCGGCGGCGGCACCCACGCGTGGGACGTGCTGGGCACCTGGGACGGCGTCTGGTACCAGCGGATCGCCGAGAACGGTTACGACCCGCAGCTGATCCCGCTGCACGGCTTCCCGCTGGCCACCTACTACGAGAACTCCGCCGCCTTCTTCCCGCTCTACCCCTGGCTGATGCGGCTGGTCGGCGCGGTCACCGGGCTCGGCCCGTACGGCTCCGGGATCGTGGTCTCGGTGCTCGCCTCGCTGGTCGCCGCGGCCGGGATCTTCGCCATCGCCGAGCGGCTCGGCGGGTTCCGGGCGGGTGTGATCGCAGCCGTGATCTGGGGCCTGTTCCCGGGTTCGGGCGTGGAGTGGGCGGTCTACTCGGACTCGCTGTTCGTCGCGCTGTCGGCCTGGGCCTGCTACTGCGTGATGACCCGCCGCTGGCTGGCCGCCGGCCTGCTCGCCCTGGTGGCGGGCCTGAACCGGCCGACCGCCGCCGCACTGATCGCCGCCGTCTCGATCGCCGCGCTGGTCGCGCTGATCCGCCGCACCGACGGGGTGGGCCGCCCGCTGACCGCGATGCTGATCACCCCGTGGGGCCTGATCGGCTACGTCGCCTGGGTCGGCTGGCGGATGGGCGACTGGGGCGGCTACTTCAAGCTCCAGCGCGGCGCCTGGAACCGCTACTTCGACTTCGGTGCCTCCACCGTCCGCACGATCATGGACGTGATCACCGGCCACTGGGACTTCTGGCAGTCCAACCCCGTCCCGGACCTGATCGCCATCGCCCTGCTGATCGCCCTGCCGGGTCTGCTGGTGCTGCTCCGGCGGGTCCGCCCGCCGCTGGTCTTGTGGGTCTACACCGCGCTGACCCTCTTCACCGCGCTGAGCAGCAACCAGATCTTCGGCAACATCTCCCGCTACCTGCTGCCGGCCTTCCCGCTGTTCATCGGGCTGGCGGTGGCGCTGCGCCGGGTGCGGACCTCCTCGCTGGTCGGACTGTTCGCGATGCCGGTGGTCGCGGCGGGCTGGTACGCGGGGTATGCGCTGTTCGAGTTGGGCATTCCGTAGCCCCGGCGTTGGTTGGCAACGGGATCATCCGGCAGCAGACGGGCCGTTGCTAATCTCGGACGTATGACGACGACCCCGCCCGTGCGCCAGATTCGCGACATTTCCGGCCTGCTGGACCACGCGAGCCACGTGCTGGCGACCCGGATGGCGGCCGCCTTCACCGAGCTCGGGATCACCCCCCGCGCGTACTGCGTGCTGTTCCACGCGCAGGAGGCCGAGCGCACCCAGATCCAGCTGGCCGAGCTGGCGGACCTGGACAAGACCACCATGGTGGTCACCGTCGACGAGCTGGAGAAGGCGGGCCTGGCCGAGCGTCGCCCGTCCGCGACCGACCGCCGGGCCCGGATCATCTCGGTCACCGAGGACGGCGCCCGCGCCGTGGTGAAGGGCACCGCGATCGCCGACCGGGTGCACCGCGAACTCCTGGAGTCGCTGCCGCAGCCCGAGCAGGACATGTTCGTCTCCGCCCTCACCCGCCTGGTGGACGGACACCTGGCCGAGCCGGTGGAGAGTGGCCGCACCGTCCGCCGTGCCCGCCGCCCCCGAGGCCAGTGATCCATGGTGTGGATATGCTCCCGAGATAGATAGTCCCGAACAAAACAATCTGATAGCGTCCTTCCCGGTACTCGATGAACCGGGAGACCCGCCATGACCACGAATGCCCTGGCCGCGCCTTGCACGGTGACCGCGACCCCCGCCCGCTCCCGCGCACTGGCCCTGGCGGTGCTCTGCGCGGGGATGTTGATGATCATCCTGGACGGCTCGATCGTCACCGTGGCGCTGCCCGCCATCAAGAACGACCTGCACTTCTCGCCCGCCGACCTCACCTGGACGGTCAACGCCTACCTGATCGCCTTCGGCGGGCTGCTGCTGCTGGCCGGCCGGCTCGGCGACCTGATCGGCCGCAAGCGGGTCTTCGTCGCCGGACTCGCCGTCTTCACCGCAGCCTCGCTGCTCTGCGCCCTCGCCACCGGGCAGGGCATGCTGATCGCCGCCCGCTTCCTGCAGGGCGTCGGCGGCGCGATGGCCTCCTCGGTCAGCCTCGGCATGATCGTCACGCTCTACCCCGAGCCGGGCGAACGCGGCCGCGCGATCGGCGCGTTCAGCTTCGTCGGCGCGGCCGGCGCCTCGATCGGCCAGGTCCTCGGCGGGGTGCTCACCCAGGCCCTCAACTGGCACTGGATCTTCCTGATCAACCTGCCGCTCGGCCTCACCGCCGCGCTGCTCGCCGCCCGGGTGCTGGAGGACGAGCGCGGCCCGGGCCTGCGGGCCGGCGCCGACGCGCTGGGCGCCGCGCTGATCACCGCCGCCCTGATGCTCGGCATCTACACCATCGTCGGCACCGGCGCGCACGGCTGGGCCTCCGCCCGCACCCTCGGCCTCGGCGCGCTCTCGCTCGCCCTGCTGGCCGCCTTCCTGCTCCGCCAGGCCCGGGCCGCCCACCCCCTGCTCCCGCTGCGGATGTTCCGCTCCCGCAACGTCTCCGGCGCCAACGCCGTGCAGATCCTGACCATCTCCGGGATGTTCGCCTTCCAGATCCTGGTCGCCCTCTACATGCAGCAGGTCCTCGGCTACGGTGCCGCCGCCACCGGCCTGGCGATGCTGCCCGCCGCGGTCGCCATCGGCGCGGTGTCGCTGCTGCTGTCCGCCCGGCTGAGCGCCCGGTTCGGCGAGCGCGTGGTGCTGCTGGCTGGCCTGGCCATGCTGGTGGTCGCGCTCGGCCTGCTGGTCCGGCTGCCGTCCGACGCCGACTACACCGCCCACCTGCTGCCCACCATGGTGCTGATCGGCGGCGGCGGGCTGGTGCTCTCCGCGCTCGCCGTGCTCGGCATGTCGGGCGCCGGCCCGGAGGACGCGGGCACCGCTTCCGGCCTGTTCAACACCACCCAGCAGGTCGGCGGCGCGCTCGGCGTCGCGGTGCTCACCACCCTCGCCGACGGCCGTACCGGCGCCCTGCTCGCCGCCGGGCACTCCGCGCCGGACGCGCTCACCAGCGGCTTCCGGCTCGCCTTCGCGGTGGCCGCGGGCCTGCTCGCGGTGGCGTTGGTGCTCGCGGCCGCGGTCCTGCGGTCGACCGCGCGGCAGGACTGAGGTCCGCTCCCGGCACGCGGCCCCGGTCGAGGTTCATCGGCCGGGGCCGCGGGGGATCGGCCAGTGCGCGGCCTTGAGCGGGAGGGCGGGGCCGACCGCTGGATCGCTCGCGGCCGGCGGCTGCCGGTGGTGGCGGTCGGGCTGGTGCCGGCCCCGCTGCTCCAGCTGCTGCTGGCGCTGCCGATGGTCCCGGAGAACCGGATCATCCGGTCAGCCGGGGTATGACAGAATTCCCGGCTGTGACCATTCGATTACTGCTTGCGGACGACCAGGAGATGGTCCGCCGCGGCATGCGGCGAATCCTGGAGAACCAGCCGGACATGGAGGTGGTCGGCGAAGCCGAGGACGGTGTCGTCGCCGTGCAAGCGGCGCGCCAACTCCGGCCTGACGTGGCGCTGGTGGACATTCGGATGCCGCGCATGGACGGTCTGGAGGTCGTCCGCCTGCTCGCCGGCCCCTCGGCGGCGCCGCCGATCAAGGTCGTCGTCGTCACCACCTTCGATCTCGACGAATACGTGTACCCGGCGCTGCGCCACGGCGCCTCCGGATTCCTGCTCAAGCGCTCGGGCCCGACGCTGCTGGTCGAGGCGGTCCGGGCCGCGATGGCGGGCGACAGCCTGATCAGTCCGTCCGTCACGGTCCGGCTGCTCAAACACGTCACCGGCGGCAGGCCGGGCGGCCCGGCCATGGTCGAGTCGCTCACCGATCGGGAGGTGGAGATCGCCGGGAAGGTGGCCGAGGGGAAGACCAACTCCGACATCGCCGGCGAACTGTTCATCTCGGCGGGCACGGTGAAGACCCATGTGGCCAGCATTCAGCGGAAGCTGGGCGTCAGGAACCGGGTCGGAATCGCCGTGCGCGCTTTCGAGATGGGATATGCGACCGGTCGATTGGCAGAGTGAGGAATTCCTCCGGCCGACGGGTGCCGAAGAACTCACGGATCAGGGGTGGCCGGTCGGCGCACCGCGCTGAACCACCGCATCGTCGTCCGCCTCGGCGAACTCTCCTTCGCCTTCTACCTGTTGCACAACCTGGTGCTCAAGCACGGTCGCCTGGCCATGGGCGGCGTGGAGAAGGACGGTGACCTGGTCGGTCCCAACTACGGCATGTCGGCCGGCCTCGCACTCATCGTCGCCGCCTTCCTGCTGTCGCTGCTGCTGGCCTGGGTGCTGAACGTCCTGGTGGAGCGGCCGGCCATGCGCCGCTGGTCCGGGCCCCGGCCCGCCCCGGGTCCGGCGCCGACCCCGGTGGGCGGGCGGTGTGACCGCCCGTCCGGCCAATGTGCCGTCCGCGCACGTCCGAAAGATCTGTCGAACGGCAGATGTCTGATCGTCGGTCATCTGCGCGGGACCGCACCGGTCCTGCGCCGTGCGTAGGCTCGGCCCCGTGCAGACCGAACTGATGCCTGCCTCGCATCGCCGCCGCACGGTGTGCGCGACGGTGACGTTCCTGGTCGCGGCTCCGGCGGTGATCGCCCCACCGAGTGCGTGGATCGTGGCCCTCGTCGCCGTCCTGGCGATGGCGGTCGCGATCCTGCGCCGACCGCTGGGCCCGGTCTCCCCGGTCCTGGCGGCCGGCCTGGTCGCGGTGCTGTCGGTCGCGGCCGACATCGGCTACCCCGGCCGGCAGGGGCTCGTACTGCCGTGGCTCCCGTTCGAGTTCGCGTCCATGCTGGTGCTGGTGGGGCGGGTGATCCGGCGGGCGGACGTCCGCCGCGCGGCGCTGGTCGGCTCGGCGCTGACCCTGGGGCTGATGGCGCTCCCACTGCGCTTCACCCTCCGGCTGCCACAGGCGGTGCTCGCGCCTTCCGTGGTCGCCGTCTCGATGGCGGTGTTCCCGGCGGCCTGCGCCGTGGGCGTCGGGCTCTACCTGCGGGCGAACGACGACCGCCGGGCCCGGGCGGTCCAGCGGGCCCGCCGGGAGCAGCGGCTCGAAGTGGCGAGGGACCTCCACGACTTCGTCGCCCACGAGGTGACCGGCATCCTGCTGGAGGTGCAGGCGGCCCAGGTCGGCGCGTACGACGAGGAGCAGGTCAAGGAACTGCTGGGTCGGCTGGAGGCGGCCGGCCTGCGAGCGCTGGACTCGATGGACCACACCCTGCAGACCCTGCGCGACCCGGAGACGCCGGCCGCCGCCGAACCGCCGCCGACCAGGGTCCACGGCCTCGCCGACCTGCCCGAGCTGGTCGACCGCTTCCTGGCCTCCGGCCCGGTCGGCGGCGCCCTCGACCTGGAGCCGGGCCTGGCCGGGACGGCGCCGCGGGAGATCGAGGACGCCGCCTATCGGATCGTCCTGGAGGCGCTGACGAACATCCGCCGGCACGCCCCGAGCGCCGGCCGGCTGGACGTGGAGGTGGTCCGCACCCACGGGCCAGCCCTGCGGGTCACCGTGACCGACAGCGGACGGCAGCGCGGCTCCGGCGGCCTGACGGCCCGCCGTCCCGGTGGCGGCGGCACCGGCCTGGCCGCCCTGACCGAGCGGATCACCACCCTCGGCGGTGACCTGGCCGCCGGCCCGCACGCCGGGGGCTGGCGCGTCCGCGGCGTGCTGCCGCTGCGCCCCGACCCGACCGGGCCTGACCGACCCGGCCGGGCCTGACCGGTCGGCCCAGCCGGGTCGGCGACAGCGGCAATATCTGCCGAACGGCAGATGGCAGCGGGCCGTGGATCGGCGAGGCTCCCAACCGTGCCCAATCCCAGCTTCCCGGAGGAACCGGTGGTCTCGCACAAGAAAGCCGCACCCGCCCTGCTCGTCCTCGCCGTCGCCGCCCTCGTTCCGCTGACCGGCTGCGCCAGGGCCCGGGACGCCACGCCCGAGGACAAGACCTTCGAGTTCAGCGGCAAGTCCCTGAACGTCAAGTCGCACGGCGTCCCCACCGACCTCGTCCCGGCCGACCGCAGGGACGTCAAGGTCACCCGCTGGTTCGACAAGGGCTCCAAGGTGGGTGACACCAAGGAGACCTGGCAGTTGGAGAACGGGACGCTCGAACTCCAGGCGCAGTGCACCGGCCTGGCCAACTGTGATGCCAAGTTCCGGGTGGAGGTCCCGCGTGGCGTCGCCGTGACGCGCGACGGCAAGCAGACGGATCTGAAGGGCTGAGACCGACCGGTCCGACGGGGAAGAAGGCGACAATGCTCGAACTGATCGACATCACCAAGGTGTACAAGGGCGGCAAGCGCGCCGTCGACGGCATGACGATGCACCTGAACCCGGGCATGCTGGGCCTGCTGGGGCCCAACGGCGCCGGCAAGTCCTCGCTGATGCGGATCGTGTCCACGGTCACCAAGCCCACCAGCGGCCAGGTCCGCTACGAGGGGACCGACGTGGCCGCCAACCCGGACCGGATGCGTCGCGAACTCGGCTACCTGCCACAGGACTTCGGGGTCTACCCGAACCTGACCTCGCGGGAGTTCCTGTCCTACCTGGCGGCTGCCAAGGGCCTCTCCGCGCGCTCCGCCCGGGCCCGGATCGACGAGCTGATCCAGCTGGTGAACCTCACCGAGGCGGTCAAGCGCCCGCTCGGCAAGTACTCCGGCGGCATGCTCCGCCGGGTCGGCATCGCCCAGGCCCTGCTGGCCGACCCCAAGGTGATCGTGGTCGACGAGCCGACGGCCGGCCTCGACCCGGAGGAGCGGGTGCGCTTCCGCAACCTGCTCAGCGACCTCGCGGCCGACCGGGTGGTGATGCTCTCCACCCACATCGTCTCCGACGTCGAGTCGGTCGCCTCCGACATCGCCGTGGTCGCCCAGGGCCGCCTGCTGCGCCGTGGCGCCCCCGACGAGCTGCTCCGGGAGATCGACGGGCAGGTCTGGGAGGTCATGGTCGCCCCCGCCGAGGTACCGGCCGTGCAGGCCCGGCACGTGGTCAGCCGCATGGTGCGGACCGCGAACGGGGTGCGGCTGCGGCTGCTCGCCCCCGCCCCGCCGACCCGGGACGCGGTCCGGGTCTCGCCCGACCTCGAAGACGCCTACCTGGGCATCATCCGCCGGCCCGCCGAGCGGACCCCGGCCGAGCAGCAGGCGGTGCGGTGGTGAACGTGCGCGTGCTCGCCGGGCTGACGGTCGGCGACTTCCGCGACCGGGTGCGTCGACCGGCGTACGCGGTGACCCTGCTGGCCGCGATTGGGCTCGGCTACCTGGCCGTCCCGAACGTGAACAGCACCTGGGCGATCATGGACGTCGGCGGTAACCGGGGCATCTACAACAGCGCCTACGTCGGCGCGGTCACCGCCCTCGCCGGGGCGCTCTGGCTCACCTTCGGCGGCTTCTACGTGGTGCGCAGCGGTCTCGCGCGGGACGAGACCAGCCGGGTCGGCCAGATCCTCGCCGCCACCCCGCTGCGGCCGTCGAGCTACCTGTTCGCCAAGTTCCTGAGCAACCTGCTGGTGCTCGCCTCGATGACCGGCGTGCAGGCGGGCACCGCGCTGGTGATGCAGCTGGCCCGCGGCGAGAACCGCTCGGTCGACCCGGTCGCCCTGGTCGAGCCGTTCGTGCTGCTCTCGCTGCCGCTGATGGCGCTGACCGCCGCGGCCGCGATCCTGTTCGAGACGGTGCCGCTGCTGCGGGCCGGCTTCGGGAACGTGGTCTGGTTCGTGCTGGCCCTGGTGATCTCGATCGGCGGCCAGTCCGGCTCCGCGCCGTTCGGCGGCCTCGGTGTGCACCGGGTCGCGCAGTCGATGAACGCGGCGATGGGGAACCAGCACCTGCAGTCCGGCGAGGGCGGGTTCAGCCTCGGTCTGACCAAGGTGAGCAAGCCGTTGGGCACCTTCCTCTGGGACGGCTTCGACCCGTCCGGCGGCTTCGTCCTCGGCCGGGTGGTGCTGGTCCTGCTGGCCTGCGCCGTCGCCCTGCTGCCGACGCTCTGGTTCGGCCGGTTCGACCCGGCCCGCGTGGCCGGCTCGCTGGTCCCGACCAAGGCGGCGGCGGACGGGGAGTCCGCTCCCTCGGCGGCCGATCCCTTCGGCACCGCCGGGCCGGAGCCGGCCCCGGCCGCCACCTGGTCCACTGCCCCGGGTGAGCTCCCGCAGACCGAGCCGACCCGGGCCGGAGCCTTCGGGCGCCTGCTGATCGGCGAGGTCCGGATCCTGCTGCGGGGCGTCTCGCCCTGGTGGTGGGCGGTGGCCGGCGCGCTCACCGTGGCCGGCTTCGCGCTGCCGATGGACGCCGTGACCGGCATGCTGCTGCCCGGTGTCTGGCTGTGGCCGGTGCTGATCTGGTCGAGGCTGGGCAGCCAGCAGGTCGAGAACGGCCTGGAGGTGCTGCTGGGCGCCTACCCGGCGGCCCGGCGCAGGCTGCTGGCCGAGTGGGCGTCCGGGCTGGTGCTCACCGCGGTGATGGGCGCCGCCCCGCTGGTGCGGATGCTGGTGGCGGGTGACGGCCCGGGCGTGGCCTGCTGGTTCGGGGGCGTGCTGTTCATCCCCTCGCTCGCCATGTCGTTGGGCGTGCTGAGCCGTACCCACCGGGTCTTCCAGGCGACCTATCTGCCGATCTGGTACATCCTCGTCAACAACGTGGCGGCGCTGGACTTCATGGGCGCGGTCCGGGTGAACGGCAGGCCGGCCGGTCCCGGCCCGCTGCTGATCGTGGCACTGTCCGCGGTGATGCTCGCGGTGGTTTTCCTGGTGGGGTCGGCCCGGCGGAACGTCAAGGGATAGCCGGGTAGTCGATGTCCGGGCCGGAGGAGGACGGCATGTGCGAGGCCCGTGCCCGACACATCGCTCGGCTGGAGTCCGAGGTCGAGGAACTCCGCTCGGCCAACGACGTGCTGACACGGGTCGCCGAGTTCCTCGCCCCCGGCCGTACCGCTCCGGACGGCCTCCCACCGGAAGCTGATGGAGGGCCAGGAGCGGTTCGGTGCCGCCGTTACGGCCAGACCAGGCAGTACAGCTGGTGCCCGGCGTCGTGCAGCCGGTTGGCGAAGTCCTGCCACTCGTGCAGCATGCTGTAGATCACGAAGGCATCGCGCGGCCCGCGCCGGTCCGGGACGGTGGACCAGATGAAGGCGGCCGCGCCGAGCTCGGTCTCGTCGGCCTTGCGGAGCGGTTCGACCACGTTGTGCGGGAGCTGGACGACGGCGTAGTCGGGGTGCAGCACGACGAGTTCCAGCGGCGGGACCTGGTGCAGCGGGACGCCCTGGATGCCGGTGAGGACCATGGCGCTCATGGTCTCCGGCTTGATTTTGGTGGAGAGGTGGCCGGTGGGGGAGCCGCTGGTCTCCATCAGGTCGCCGAGCCGCCCCAGCGCGCCGAGTTCGCCGGCGTCCAGGCCGAGACCGCCTGGGCCGAGCGCGGTGGGGACTCTGGCGGCGGTGGCGCGGTCCGGTGCGCCGAAGTACTTGTACGTCACCCCCACGCGTCCCTCACCCCGCCTCTCGCCGCCGCGACGACCACGACCCGTACCCGCTCCCGTACCCCCGCGTGCGGCCTCGGCGGGCCTGCGGGAGCCCCCCGCGGCCTCGTCGTAGCCGTCCTGCGCCTCGGACACTCGGACCATCCTCACCGGAATTCGCCGGAATCGACAGACCCCCGCACGCCCGGCGTCCCTCCGGACGTGCTCCTTACCCGTCATGCGCCGCCGTACCCACTCGCGGGCCGTACCCACTCGCGGCACACAGCAGTCCTCTCCACACCCCTGCACACAACCGGAGCGCTCGCGCACTCTGTGTACACAGTCTGACTGGTCCGTGCTCCGGGGCAGCCAGCGGCCCCGTCCGTACGGACAACCCGTCACGGACAAACCGTCACGGACAACCGTACAGACAACGGTGCCCGGATCATCGTTCCAGATGATCGGGCCGGACATGCAGAGCTCAAGGACACGATTTGAGACCATGTCTCCCGTGAGCTACCCCTACGAAGCCCCCCAGTCCCAGTCGCTGTTCGCTCGCGCCTCCGTGGTCACGCCCGGCGGCGTCAACTCCCCGGTGCGCGCCTTCCGCGCGGTCGGCGGCACGCCGCGCTTCATGGTGTCCGGCACCGGCCCCTACCTCACCGACGCCGACGGCCGTGAGTACGTCGACCTGGTGTGCTCGTGGGGTCCGATGATCCTCGGCCACGCGCACCCCGCCGTGATCGACGCCGTCCAGCAGGCGGTCGCCCACGGCACCTCCTTCGGCACGCCCGGCCAGGGCGAGGTCGAGCTGGCCGAGGAGATCGTCTCCCGGATCGCCCCGGTCGAGCAGGTCCGCCTGGTCTCCTCCGGCACCGAGGCCACCATGTCCGCGATCCGGCTCGCCCGCGGCTTCACCGGCCGGGCGAAGGTGGTCAAGTTCGCCGGTTGCTACCACGGTCACGTGGACGCGCTGCTGGCCGCCGCCGGTTCCGGTGTGGCCACCTTCGGTCTGCCGGACACCCCGGGCGTCACCGGCGCCCAGGCCGGCGACACCATCGTGCTGCCGTACAACGACCTGGCCGCCGTCGAGCAGGCCTTCGCCGCCCACCCGGGCGAGATCGCCTGCGTGATCACCGAGGCCTCGCCCGGCAACATGGGCGTCGTCCCGCCGCTGCCCGGCTTCAACGCGGGCCTGGCCCGGCTCTGCCGGGACAACGGCGCGCTGTTCGTCTCCGACGAGGTGATGACCGGCTTCCGCGTCTCCAAGGCCGGCTGGTACGGCCTGGAGGCGGCGAACGAGGGCTGGGCGCCGGACCTGCTGACCTTCGGCAAGGTGATGGGCGGCGGCTTCCCGGCCGCGGCCTTCGGCGGCCGCGCCGACGTGATGGCGCACCTGGCCCCGGCCGGCCCGGTCTACCAGGCGGGCACCCTGTCCGGGAACCCGGTCGCCACCGCGGCGGGCCTGGCCCAGCTGCGCGGCTGCACCGACGAGGTGTACGCGACGGTGGACGAGGTCGCCGTCGAGGTCTCCGGCCTGGTGTCCGAGGCGCTCACCAAGGAGGGCGTGGCGCACCGGCTGCAGACCGCCGGGAACATGTTCTCGGTGTTCTTCACCGAGGCTCCGGTCACCAACTACGACGAGGCCCGGACCCAGGAGGCGTACCGTTTCACCGCCTTCTTCCACGCGATGCTGGCCGAGGGCGTCTACCTCCCGCCGTCCGCCTTCGAGTCCTGGTTCGTCTCGGCGGCCCACGACGCGCGGGCGATCGAGCGGATCGCCGCCGCCCTGCCGGCCGCCGCGCGCGCCGCTGCCGCCGCCACGGCCTGAGTCCACCCCGAGCCCCAGGAGCAGTTGAGAAGTGAGCGCCAAAGAGATCACCGTCGTCCACCTGATGCGCCACGGCGAGGTGCACAACCCGGAGGGCATCCTCTACGGGCGGCTGCCCGACTACCACCTGTCCGAGCTGGGCCGGGAGATGGCCGACCGGGTCGCCGAGGACCTGGCCGGCCGGGACATCACCCACGTGGTGGCCTCCCCGCTGGAACGCGCCCAGGAGACCGCCGCGCCGATCGCCAAGGCGCACGACCTGGACCTCGCGGTGGACGGGCGGCTGATCGAGGCGGAGAACGTCTTCGAGGGCAAGACCTTCGGCGTCGGCGACGGCTCGCTGCGCAACCCCGGCTACTGGAAGTACCTCACCAATCCGTTCAAGCCCTCCTGGGGCGAGCCGTACCTCGACCAGGTGGTGCGGATGATGGGCGCGCTCGGCGCCGCCCGGGACGCCGCCCGCGGGCACGAGGCGGTCTGCGTCAGCCACCAGCTGCCGATCTGGATCGTCCGCTCCTTCGTGGAGCGCCGCCGGCTCTGGCACGACCCGCGCCGCCGGCAGTGCTCGCTGGCCTCGCTGACCAGCTTCACCTTCGAGGGCGACCGGATCGTCTCGGTCGGCTACCGCGAGCCGGCCCGCGACCTGCTGCCGGCGCACCTGGTCGGCAAGGGCGGCAAGGGCAAGCCGGTGGGCAAGAGCTTCGGAGCCTGAGCTTCGGGGCCTGAGCTTCGGGGCCTGAGCCCGCGCGACCGCGCGTACGGTCCTGCGCCACCGCGCGTAAGCCCTGGGTAAGTATGACTTCGGGCCACCCGGCGACCGCCGGGTGGCCCGCTTCCGTCGCAGGTCAGAGGGGGTGCGACGCGCAAGGCAGGACCCCGGCGAACCGGCCCGGAACTCCATGCGAAACTTTTCACATGTCTGCCATGACGCGCCCCCGTCCCCGTGTCGCCGCAGCCGCTGCCACCGTCGCCGCTGCTGCGCTCGTCCTCACCGGCTGTTCCTCCTCGGGCTCGTCGAGCAGCGGTGAAGGCCAGGTGGGCTTCGTCACCGTCAAGGGGACCAACCTGTCGAAGGCGGACGCCGGCAAGCGCGGGGACGCGCCGGACATCACCGGGGAGACCCTGGAGGGCAACCAGGTCAAGCTCTCCGACTACCGCGGCAAGGTCGTGGTGCTGAACGTCTGGGGCTCCTGGTGCGGGCCGTGCCGGGCCGAGGCGAAGAGCCTGCAGACCGTCGCGGAGAAGTACAAGGACCAGGGCGTCCAGTTCCTCGGCATCAACACCCGGGACACCGACAAGACCAACGCCGTCCGCTTCGAGCAGGAGCAGGGCGTCACCTTCCCGAGCATCTTCGACCCGGCCGGGACCCAGCTGCTCAAGTTCCCCAAGGGCAGCCTCAACCCGCAGTCCATCCCGACCACCCTGATCGTCGACCGCGACGGCAAGCTGGCCGCCCGCGCCGTCGGCGGCACGACCGAGGAGGCGCTGGAGTCGATCGTCCAGCCGGTGGTCGCGGAGCAGAAGCAGTGAGTGGCGCACTGCAGCTCGCCGACACCACCACGACCGTGCAGAGCGGGGCGCTGCTGGTCGCGGCCCCGGTCGCGCTCGCGGCCGGGCTGGTGTCGTTCTTCTCGCCGTGCGTGCTGCCGCTGGTGCCGGGCTACCTGTCGTACGTGACCGGCTTCTCCGCCGCCGACCTCGCGGACGCCCGCGGCTCGAAGCGCGGCCGGATGCTGCTCGGCGTGGTGCTGTTCATCCTCGGCTTCACCGCCGTCTTCGTCTCCACCGGCGCCCTGTTCGGCTTCTTCGGCCAGGAGCTGCAGGACTACAAGCGGCCGATCAGCATCGTGCTGGGCTCGCTCACCGTCGTGATGGGCCTGGCCTTCATGGGCCTGATCCCCGGCCTGAACATGCTGGAGGTGCGCTCGCACCGCCGTCCGGCCGTCGGCCTGCTGGGCGCCCCGATGCTGGGCGTGGTCTTCGGCGTCGGCTGGACCCCGTGCATGGGTCCGACCCTGACCGCCGTGCAGAACCTGGCCCTCAACCAGGCCGACGCCCAGCGTGGCGCGCTGCTGACCACCTTCTACTGCCTGGGCCTCGGCGTACCGTTCATCCTGGCCGCCGTCGCCTTCCGCCGGGCGCTGGGTGCCTTCGGGTGGGTCAAGCGGCACTACCCGCTCGTCATGCGGATCGGCGGCGGCATGCTCGTCGCGGTCGGTCTGCTGCTCGTCACCGGGATCTGGGACTCGATGATGAGCGAACTGCAGTCCTGGACCGCCGACTTCCGGATCGGAATCTGACCGTGAGCAAGACCACGACCGAGACCGAGCTGCCCCCGGCGCCGGACGACACCGCCGCCGAGCGGCTCAGCACCGCGCCGGTCGAGTCCGAGGGCCCGACCGGCATGGGGCCGTTCGGCTGGGCGCGCTGGATGTGGCGCCAGCTGACCTCGATGCGGGTCGCCCTGATCCTGCTGTTCCTGCTGTCGCTGGCCGCCATCCCGGGCTCGCTGATCCCGCAGAACGGCCAGAACCAGTTCAAGGTGCAGACCTGGAAGGCGCAGCACACCACGGTCGCGCCGATCTACGAGAAGCTCCAGCTGTTCGACGTCTACAGTTCGGTCTGGTTCTCCGCGATCTACATCCTGCTGTTCGTCTCGCTGGCCGGCTGCATCATCCCGCGCACCTGGCAGTTCGTCGGCGTGCTGCGGGCCCAGCCGCCGGCCGCGCCGCGCAACCTCACCCGGATGCCGGTGCACGCGGCCTGGCGCACCGAGGCGGACCCCGAGAAGGTCAACGCCGCCGCCCACCGGCTGCTGCGCAAGCGCGGCTTCCGCGCCAACCTGTCCGGGGGCGCGGTGGCCGCCGAGAAGGGCTACCTGCGCGAGGTCGGCAACCTGCTGTTCCACCTGTCGCTGTTCGCGCTGCTCGGCGGCTTCGCCTGGGCCAGCCTGGCCTCCGGCACCGGCGGCAAGCTGATGGTCGAGGGCCAGGGCTACGCCAACACCATCACCCAGTTCGACGACTTCACCGGCACCCGGTTCTACGGCAGCCAGGACCTCGACCCGTTCTACCTGAAGCTCGACAACTTCACCTCGAAGTTCCAGACCAAGGGCGACCAGATCGGCGCCGCGCGGGAGTTCACCGCGAACGTCGAGTACTACGAGGGCAACGACGAGTCGAAGCTCAAGAAGGGCACGATCGAGGTCAACCACCCGCTGGAGATCGGCGGCAGCAAGGTCTTCCTGATCGGCCACGGCTACGCCCCGGTCGTCACCGTCCGGAACGGCAAGGGCGACGTCGTCTACCACGACGTGGTGCCGTTCCTGCCGCAGGACGCCAACCTGACCTCGACCGGTGTCGTGAAGGTCTCCGACTACGGCACGGGCCCGGACGGCAACAAGACCCAGCTGGGCTTCTCCGGCTTCTTCCTGCCGACCGCTCCGCTGAGCTTCGAGGGCACCGGCCCGGTCTCACTGTTCCCCGGCGACGCCGCCCCCGAGCTGGTGCTCAACGCCTTCTCCGGCGACCTGGGCACCGACTCCGGCCTGCCGCAGAACATCTACCAGCTGAACACCCGCAACCTCACCCAGATGAAGGTGGACGACCAGCCGGCCAAGGCCCGGCTCAAGCCCGGCCAGGGCTGGACCCTGCCGAACGGCTACGGCAGCGTCACCTTCGAGGGCTACAAGCAGTGGGCGAGCTTCAACGTCTCGCACCGCCCCGGCAACGAGATCGCGCTGACCGGCGCCGTGATGGCGATCCTCGGCCTGATCGGCTCGCTGTTCATCCAGCGCCGCCGGATCTGGGTGCGGGCGGTGGCCCTGCCGGGCGGCGGCACCCAGGTGGAGCTGGCCGGTCTGGCCCGCAGCGAGTCGGCGAAGATCGCCGAGGAGCTGGCCGAACTCGCGGTGGACCTCCAGGACGACGCCCCGGCCTCCGAGGAATCCGAGGCCGAGGAAGCCTCCGAGGGATCCGAGGCCGGGGAAGCAGACAAGGCCGCCCAGGCCGACGCAGTACCCCACGACCCCGAGGCCGAGGCCTCAGACCCCGCAGTCCCTGCCGACCAGAACTCCAAGGAGTAGACGGTGCAACTCGCCTCGGCGGTCGACCCACAGCTGGCCGACCTCTCCAACAAGCTGATCTATTCGGCGATGGTGGTCTACACGCTCGCCATGTTCGCCCACATGATCGAGTGGACCTTCGGCAGCAAGGGTGCCGTCGCCGTCCGCTCGACGGAACAGGCGGGCAGTCTGGCGGAGACCGTCGCCGCGGCCGGGAAGAAGGCTGCGAAGAAGGTCACCGTCACCGTGGCGGGGGCCGGCGGCGGCACCACCACGCTCACCCGCACCGCCGTGGCGGGCGAGGGCGCGACGGTGGTCACCAGCGGGCGCGGCGCGGACGAGGAGGACGGCCCGGGCGCGGCCGGCACCAACGAGCGGGCCGACCTGGCCGGCCGGATCGCCGTCTCGCTCACCGTCCTGGGGCTGCTGCTGCACGGTGGCGGCATCGTCGCCCGCGGCCTGTCGGTGTCCCGCTGGCCGTGGGGCAACATGTACGAGTTCTCCTGCGCCTTCGCCTTCGCGATGACCGCCGCCTACCTGGTGCTGCTGGCCGCGAAGAAGAAGGTCCGCTGGCTGGGCCTGCCGGTGGTGCTCGCAGGGCTGCTGACCCTCGGCATCGCCACCACGGTGCTGTACACCGACTCCGAGCAGCTCGTCCCGGCGCTGCACTCGCCGTGGCTGGCGATCCACGTGTCCACCGCGATCTTCTGCGGCGGCGCCTTCTACGCGGCGTTCATCGCCACGCTGCTGTACCTCGGCAAGGACTCCTTCGACAAGCGCACGGCGGCTGGCCTGACCACCGGTCCGCTGGGCACCTCGGCGTCGATCTGGCGCCGGCTGCCCGCTGCCTCCACCTTCGACAAGCTGTCCTACCGGATCAACGCCCTGGTCTTCCCGCTCTGGACGTTCACCATCATCGCGGGCGCGATCTGGGCCGAGGCGGCCTGGGGCAAGTACTGGGAGTGGGACCCGAAGGAGACCTGGTCGTTCGTCACCTGGGTCGCCTACGCCTGCTACCTGCACGCCCGCGCTACGGCCGGCTGGAAGGGCCGCAAGGCCGCGTACCTGGCGCTGGCGGCGTTCGCCTGCTGGCTCTTCAACTACTACGGCGTGAACATCTTCGTCACCGGCAAGCACTCGTACGCGGGGATCTGACCGGGGGCACCCACCCACCGGCCCGGCTTTCCGCAGGAGGTAGCCGGGCCGAGGTGCAACAGGGGTAGTTCGTGCCGGCCGTCCGTGCCGGTACGGGGAGGAACGAGGAGGAAATCGCGCAATGGAGTGCGACGAGGTCATGCTGACCGTCCGAATCACCGCCGCCGAGCAACTGCTGCTCCGCCGGCTCGCCCAGGGACACCGGAGCGACGTGTCCGAAGTGGTGGCCGACGCTCTGCTGGACATCATCCCCACGCTCAGCGCGCCGGGGGACGCCTACCGGCTGCTGAGCGCCCTCGCCACGCCCGCGCCGTGCGCCCTGACGGTCTGGCTGCCGACCGCGCTGGCCGACCTGCTGGTGCCCGGTGCGGCCCGGATCGCCCAGATCACCGACGTCCGGATCGAGTCGGCCAGCGCGGCACTGGGCGCGGCGCTGCGGCTCTGGCTGGCCCAGGACCCGGTCAGGCTGGCGGCCAACCTCAGCGTGATGCACGCCGGGCGGCGGCCGGCCGCGCTGGTGGCGGCGTAGGGCCCGGCTCTCGGATCCTGTCGGATCAGAGCAAGGATCCAGGGGGCAGGTCCTGGGGGAGGGCTCAACTCGCCAGCGGCAGCCGGGTGCTGCCGAGGACCGGGGCGGCGGGGCGGCCGTCGAAGGCGTCCCGCCGGACCGGCACCTGCGGGCCGTCGACCGGTTCGGTGAGCAGCCGGCACTCGGCCGCCGTCCGTCCGTCCTGGACCAACCGGACCAGGACGGGCGTGCGCCGGCCGTCCGGCGACTGCTCGCGCACCGCCCGGACGAAGCAGGGCCGGTCCAGCTCGATGTAGTGGTCGAAGGAGGTCACCAGCTCGACCGGCACCACCGGCTCGGGGTGGTGCAGCCGCTGGGCGGCCTGCCGGGCGGCCTCCAGCACCAGCATCCCGGGCACGTGGTCCAGCGCGTGGTCGAACAGCACTGGGTGCCCGGCGTCGGCCCGTAGCAGCCAGGTGTCCGGCCGCAGGGTCGGGCTGAGCACCACGTCCGCGGGCTCCGCCCGGCCGACGAGTTCGGGCGCGGCGGGTGCCAGCGGCCGCGGCGGGGTGGGGCCGGGCCGCCCGGGGCCGCGCAGCCGTTCGTACGAGGCGGGGGTGAGCACCCGCAGCTGGCCGGAGCCGTGGCCGATCCGCAGGCCGTCCCGGGTGATCTCGGCGTGGACCCGCAGCGAGGCCAGCCGACCGTGCCGCATCCGGACGTCCTCGCAGCCGACGGTCAGCATCAGCGAGGCGGGCCCGGCGGTGACGGCGAGGCCGGGCAGGCCCGGCTCGCCGAGCGCGTAGCCGAGGTCCTCCATGACGAAGTGGTGGTCGCGCGGCACCCCGAAGCCGGCGTGGCCGATCAGCAGTCCGGCCTGCCGGACGGTTTCCGCCATCAGCACCGGGTCGTGGTAGCGGTCCCCGGGCAGTCGGTAGAAGCCGTGCAGCCGGGGCCACTGGGCACCGAGCAGGAAGTCGTACGGGCCGGTGGCCTGCCAGCCGGTGAGGAAGACCTCGGACACCGAGGCGCGGTGTACCAGGTGCCGGGAGACGGTCCGGTCGTGGAAGTCGTAGCCGGAGTCGACGCCGTGGTCGAGGTGAGTGCCGGGGCCGGGGTGGGCGTACGGGCCGTCGGCGTCCGGCTCTACGATCAATGGCATGACTGGCCCCCGCTCCAGGGTGTCGGTCGAGCGGCCGCTACGGACGCCCCACAGCAAAACATACATACCACCCGGTTTGTGTTCTGAGGCCGGGGCACCCCCTGCCGCATCGCCCGGCCCGACCACGCTACCTGGCCTCTGGACTGCGGGAATGCCCGAAACGACGGAGGGCAGACCTTGGACGGGGGGCCGTCCCCGCTGGACGGCGGGGTCGACACAGGCGCTAGATTAGATACCAACTATGCGGTTTTGGCCGATGCCGTCCGCATGCGAGGCACCGCCCCCACCGAGGGCGAGCCGACAGCAGCCGGACGGGGCGGGGGAGCGCGTCCGGCGGAGTCCGGAGGGGTCAGTGGTCAAGCAGGAACGCGCGGGGCGGACCAGGCAGGCCGTGTTGCTCGCCGCGGCGGACACCTTCGCCCAGGTCGGCTTCGAGGCCGCCAGCCTGGTCGACATCAGCCGCCGGGCCGGGGTGAGCAAGGGCGCACTCTACTTCCACTTCGTCTCCAAGCAGGCCCTGGCCGACGGTGTCCGGGCCGCCGCCGGGCGGGAGGTCGGCTCGGCCGCGCTGCGCGCCCTGCGCGCGGAGGGCCCGGCCGTCCAGGGGCTGATCGACTTCTCGCACGAGCTGGCCCGGCTGCTGCGCGAGGACGTGGTGGTGCGGGCGGGCGTCCGGATCGGCCGCCCGGGGCCGCGCCCGGCCGGCGCCCCGGAAACCGCCGCCGCCCCGCCCGGCGACGCCACCTGGCGCAGCCTCACCGCCGTCGTCCACCGGCTGCTGGACCGTGCCGCGGAGGCCGGCGAGCTGCGCCCCGGGGTGGACCGGCAGGCCTGTGCGGAACTGCTCAGCTCGGTGGCGGCGGGCCAGGTGCTGCTGGCCGCCGAGGAGGTCGGCCGGCCCGCACCGGAGGACGTCCGTCGGCTCTGGACGGCGGCGCTGCCGATCCTGGTGGCGGCGGAGCGCTGCCCGGGCTACCGGACCTGAGGTGTCGGGAGGAGGTCTTCAGGAGACGGCGCGCTCGGCCACGCGCAGCCGGGCGAGCGCGTGCGGCTGCACCAGCCCCGGCAGCAGCAGCGTCCACAGGTCGGACATCCGCTGGATCAGGTCCCGCCGGTCGGCCAGCACCTGGGAGCTCAGCTGGATCCCGGTGACCGCCCCGGTGATCACCCCGGAGGCCGCCACCAGGTCGATCCCCGGGTGGAGCTCCCCGGCGTCCCGGGCGCGCTCCAGCAGCTCGCGGACCAGGTCCATCCAGCCCTGGTAGGCGGCGATCTGCGGCTGGGTGAAGCTGCCGTGCTCGATCGTCAGCCGGATGCTGCCGCGCACCAGCGGGTCCTCCCGGAGCGCGTGCGCGAAGGCGTAACCGAGGTCGATCAGGGTCTGCACCGGGCTGTCCGAGGAGGGCTCCCAGGAGGCGAGCCAGGCACCCTGGCCCTCGATCACGGCGAGCGCCAGCTCCTCCTTGGAGTGGAAGTGGAAGTACAGCGCGCCCTTGGTGACACCAGCCCGGTCCAGGATCTCGGACATCGTGGCGGCGGCGTAGCCCCGTTCGTCGAACATCTCGGCCGCTGCGAGGAGTACCGCCTGGCGGGTCGCCAGCGCGCGGGCCTGCCTGGCCATCGCAGCCTCCCTGGAAAGTTCTCTACCTCGGCAGCGGCTGATCCTATGGGGGCCGACGGGGCGACGGGCGCGTACCGTCCAGTAGGTATTCTACCGAGCCGCTTCGCACCCGACCGGGCGGGCGTACGCGGCGTGCACACGCCAGTGCGGACGCCCCGACGGCCGGCCACCCGGGTGGGGTGACCGGCCGCCGGAAGGGCTCCGGACCGTCAGGCGGCCTGCTGCCAGCTGACCGGCGAGTAGTAGGCCGGGCGGCGCTCCAGGCGCTGCCAGTTGGCGATCGGCTCGACCGGCGCGATGGCGGCGGCCTGCTGGGCCGCGGCCGCGCGGGTCAGCAGAACGGCGGTGAGGGCGGCGAGTTCCTCGTCGGAGAGGCTGCCGCGGACGATGCGGACGAGGGGTTCGGCGGAAGCGGTCATGTTCTGGTTTCTCCCCCGGTGAAAAGTGGTGTGTGGTGGCGCTCGGTACGGCCTGCTGCTTGCTGCGTCGTGCGGGTGCTACGTCGTGCAGGTGCTACATCGGCGGGTTGCCGTGCTTGCGGCTGGGCAGGTCGGCGTGCTTGGTGCGGAGCATCGCCAGGGCGGCGGCGATCACCTGGCGGGTCTCGGCCGGGTCGATGACGTCGTCCACGAGGCCGCGCTCGGCCGCGTAGTACGGGTGCATCAGCTCGTTCTTGTATTCCTTGATCTTCTGGGCGCGCATGGCGTCCGGGTCCTCGGCGCCGTTGATCTCGCGGCGGAAGATGACGTTGGCGGCACCCTCGGCGCCCATCACCGCGATCTCGTTGGTCGGCCAGGCGTAGGACAGGTCCGCACCGATGGAGCGGGAGTCCATGACGATGTAGGCGCCGCCGTAGGCCTTGCGCAGGATCAGCGAGATGCGCGG